>JAPPIL010000246.1 GCA_028877195.1 Pseudomonadota bacterium | reverse complement strand
ATTATGTCCTGCTTGGAGCATGGAATCAGGCTATTACTCTGCATGGTCATCGCTATTCTCAAACGAGAAAGGTGTGGGGAGGGGGATGGAAGAGGTCGCAAATTGCATATCGGTTGGTTTGGTCGGGGCGACTGGACTTGAACCAGCGACCTCATGCTCCCAAAGCACGCGCGCTACCAGCTGCGCTACGCCCCGTGTTCATGTTTTGAAAATCTGTTTATCAAAGCGATAACCACGATAGACAATTCATACATGGCATAGATGGGCACGGCAAGACCGATTTGCGATATTGGATCAGGTGGCGTAAGTAGAGCGGCTAAAATAACGATACCGAGCAACACAATGCGGCGCTGTTGACGCAAATCATCAGCTGTTACCACACCAAGCAAGGACAAAAGCACGAGTATTAGTGGCGTTTCAAACACCAGCCCAAAACAAAACAACAGCACAATCAACAACGACACATAGTCCGAGACCTTGATAATCGGGGTGCCGACCTTCATGCCAACCGTGATCAAGAACTCAAGCGCCAGCGGTAGAATAGCGTAGTAGCAGAAGGCAATCCCCAACCAAAATAATGCAACCGAAACGATGATGAAGGGCAGTAAATACTTGCGTTCTTTAGTCATCAACGCAGGTGCTGTGAACCGCCAAAAGTGATAGAGCCATATAGGGCATGACAATACCAGCGCACATAGGAACGAGACCTTCAAGTTCGCCAAAAAAACTTCAAGTGGCGCAGTGAAGTGTAAAGTCTTGCTTTGCTCTGGTAATGCTTGTGCTAGCGGCACTCGCAAAAAAGTCAGCAGCTGTTCCGCAAAGACAAACCAAACAAAAAACAACAACACAAATGCTATTAGCGAGTAAAGCAAACGCATGCGCATTTCTTCTATATGCTCAAAGAGAGTCATTTGTTTGCTGTCGTTATCCGAAGTCAATTTATTACCAGCCTACTGCCAACAATGGGTCTCTGAAAAATAGCTGTGTAAACATTAGTTTGCCAGCGCGAGATTATTACTGTAATATGCGCGGTCTCTTTACAAGTTGTCAAGTTATCTGACCTGGAGGTTTTACAACGCAATGAGCAAAGCTGAACTACACATAGATGGTAAAAAAATAGAGCTGCCCATCGTTGAAGGCTCTGAAGAAGGTAAAGCGATTGACATCAGCGGGATTCATGCTCGCAACGGCATTATAACTATTGATCCAGGCTACAGCAACACTGGCTCATGCAAAAGCGCGGTGGCATACGTTGACGGTGAGCGCGGCATACTGAACTATCGCGGCTATCCGATTGACCAGTTGGCGAGGAAGTCTACCTTCGTTGAGACTAGCTTTTTGTTGATCTATGGGCATTTGCCAACCGCTGACGAGTTGTCGGCTTTTCGTGAAAAACTAGTGAAAAACTCCCTGCTCCATGAGGACATGCTTCACTTTTACGATGGCTACCCCACAACTGCGCACCCGATGGGGATATTGTCGTCGATGGTCTGCTCACTATCCAGTTATTATCCTGACTTCCTTGACCCCAGCAACCCCGAACATGTGGAGTGCTTGATCCCACGAGTGCTATCAAAGATACGAACTATCGCTGCTTTTGCTTACAAGAAGTCTATCGGTCAACCAGTGATTTACCCATGTAATAGCCTTGATTACTGTGCGAACTTCATGAATATGATGTTTGCTGTGCCTTCGGAAAAATACGACATTGACCCCGAAATCGTCAAAGCCTTGAATGCCTTGCTAATTCTTCATGCTGATAATGAACAAAACTGCTCAACCTCAACGGTGCGCATGGTTGGTTCAAGCGACGCGAACCTGTTTGCTTCAATTGCCGCTGGCATCTGTGCGTTGTGGGGGCCAAAACACGGTGGCGCAAACCAAAAAGTAGTGGAAATGCTTCAATACATCAAAGACAATAATCTCAATGTTAAAACTTTGGTTGCCCAAGCCAAAGACAAGAACAGTGGTTTTCGGCTGATGGGCTTTGGGCATAGGGTTTACAAGAGTTATGACCCACGTGCCAAAGTTATCAAAGACATGTCGCGTGATTTACTCGCCAAGCTAAATCGTTCTGACCCGCTACTTGACATCGCACAGGAGCTTGAGGCAATCGCTTTAGAAGATGATTACTTTATTGAACGCAAACTCTACCCCAACGTTGACTTCTATTCAGGCATCACCTATCGGGCGATTGGCATACCTTTGAACATGTTCACAGTAATGTTTGCTATCGGTCGGATGCCTGGCTGGATTGCGCATTGGAAAGAAATGCATGAGTCATCGGACAACCGTATCGGTCGGCCGCGGCAAGTTTATACAGGTAGCCGTGTCCGTGATTTTGTTCCCATTGAACAAAGATAGTCAACGATGAGCACACCTCTGCGCATTACTCCGATCGGTGGTTGTGGTGAATTTGGCAAAAATCTTACCCTCTATCTCTACAACGACAAGGTTTATGTGGTTGATTGTGGCATCAAGTTTGCCGAGACGTGGCAAGCTGGGTTCATGGGGATAATTGCCGATTGCCAGCAAGTTTTTGCCCACTATGGTAAACCAACCGCCTACCTGCTAACGCACGGGCATGAAGACCATATCGGTGCGTTGCCACTGTTTTATCGCCACTTCCCTGCTCCCATCTACGCTACTGCTTGGACGCTTGAGCTGATAAAAAATAAATTCGCAAAACACAACCTTACCTTTCGTGCTGAAGTCAACACTGTCAAAGCCAACGACCAGACCAAGATAGATTCCGATTGCACAGTCGATTGGTTGCCTGTCAATCACTCTATTCCGATGACCTGCTCGCTGCTATTGGCAATCGGCGGTCATAAAGTTTATCACACGGGTGATTTCAAATTTGACCCGACACCGCCCTACGAGCCGAAGATTGACTTTGCGCGTTTGAAAAAACTCCAGCCAGTTGATTTGCTAGTCGTTGATAGCACTAACTCTAACACCGCAGGGGCATCGCCGAGCGAAAAGTCCGTGCGTGCGCCGTTGCGAGGGTATCTGCGTAAAAACTATCGCCACACATACATCACTACTTTTGCGAGTAATCTCTGGCGTGTGATGCAGATAATTGAGGAAGCGCAGACTTTGAAAAGACCTGTGTATATTTTTGGTAAGGCGATT
Organism: Pseudomonadota bacterium; assembly: GCA_028877195.1. Classification (GTDB taxonomy): domain Bacteria; phylum Bdellovibrionota_B; class Oligoflexia; order Oligoflexales; family JAPPIL01; genus JAPPIL01. The sequence continues at coordinate 10,389 of JAPPIL010000246.1, read as the reverse complement.
GAAATGTCGCTACTTACTGCTAGCAACTTACAATTGTTTGATCTACAGCCCTTCAATCTCAACTATGTCTCAAGTCGCACCAAGCATATTCCTAACGGTGCGGTGATAATCGTATCTGGTTGTCAGGGTGAACGTTTCGGTGGCATGACCAAAGTAGCACAGGGTCGCTTCCCAGCTTGTCAAGCGGGTGAGAATGACCTTGTTATCTTTTCATCACGCCCAATTCCAGGCAATGAGCTTGCGATTATCAAACTCTGTGAGCGTATTCGTACCAATGGTGCAGAAGTGATAACTGTGCGTGATAACCCCAGTGTTCATGTTAGCGGACATGCGCACAGCGCCGATATTACAAAGCTTGTCAGTTGTTTGAAGCCAAAGACCATCTTGCCCGTGCATGGCAACTTCAGCCATCTTGATCAGGTGCAAAAAATCAACAAAGATTATCCTGCGCAAGTGCCTGCCAATGGCGACTTGTTTCAACTCGATGATGATGGGGTGCGAAGGATTGCAGAAGAAAATTTTGCCGAGCTATATGTCGATGCCGAGTCCTATATCCCGCTGACCTTCAGAAGCATGAAAGACAGATTGCGTTTAGGTGAATTGGGCTTCTGTCAAATTGTTGGGGCGATCGACAAGCGCAGCCGCAAGTGGCTGAAGATACCCGCTATAGATAAGTTGATCGGTATCGTTGAAGAAGACGATATTGAGCCAGTGCGCAAGAAGATAGCCAAGAGTTTGGCTTCCGAGCTAGCGAAGAAAAGCTTGAGCACCCTGCCGATTGACGAATTGAATAACGAAGTGCGAATTCTTTTCAAACGGCAAGTGAACATGCGAGTTGGTAAGAAAGTTTATGTCAACAGCAGTATCGTTGAGCTGTAATGGTTGTCGTATCTGCAGCTAGATACGAGGCCGAACCACTGCTTGCCGCTTTTCCAGGCTGGCAATACATTGAATTTGGGGTGGGGGTCTTCGCTGCCTCTGTCGCGGCGGTAGAGAACCGCCACCATTTGGATGGTCAAGATATTCTCTATGTCGGCAGCTGTGGGGGATTCAAACCATTCACAGGTATAGAAGTGGTGCGAGGAGAAAGCATTGCTTGGCTACCAACCTGTGAACGTATGTCAGCGTCTTATACGGTAGCGGATACACCTGTCTTGGCGATGCCCTGCCGACCAGAGTTCAGATCCGTAGCTGGTTGCCGAGTCATCTGTGCTCCCAACATCAGTAAACGGCTGACCCATCAAGATGAGCATCAAGTCGAGAATATCGAGGCTTACGCGTTCTTCCACCCGATTCACCCGCATATTCGCTCGGCACAAATTCTGCTAGCGATTACCAACCAAGTCGGTGAGCATGCCCACCAGCAATGGCAAGCAAACTACTCCCAAGCCGCCGAACAAATACAAGATGTGGTAAAAAAGCTATCTATTCACTGACCAGAATAAACTCAACTCTTCGATTCAAAGCCCAAGCAGACTCGCCTTGACCTTCAACCGCTGGCTCTAGTTCGCCGCGACTTGTGGTGGTTATGCGGTCATCGGCAACGCCTTGATTACGGAGGTAGTCTTTGACTGCTTCAGCTCTATTGCTACCAAGTGCGAGGTTATATTCTTCGGTGCCACGCTCATCACAATGCCCAACCGCTTTGATGGTCATCGTATTGTTATCACGCATACAGTTGATAATCTCTTCGAGGTTAGCCAAAGCGTCGTTGCGAATATGAAATTTGTCAAAATCAAAATAAACCGTGCGCTGCGCAAGCTCCGAAGAACAGCCCAAACTTGTAGTGGTTGGAAGTTCAGCAAGAACATCAGTTTGGGCAGGCATTTCGGGTGCACTAGTCGATACTTCAATCGGTTCTTTGAGTTTTTTGTCCTGCTCACAACCAAATACTACCAAGCCCAACAACGCCAGCAAACTCAATATTTTCACTTCTTTTCTCCCCATTGACATACGCCCAACATCATAACCTTGATTTTACAAGAGCATTGACCAAATAGGAAATGTATAATGAAAAATTAAGGCACATTTTGCGAAACGTCCAACCCCCATGTGCGTATCTCTATACTCTTCAGGTTAACGCTGAATTATTCTCGCCGCTCTACTCACCACTTTTTCTTGCTTACTCTGTGGTGGTAAGCCTTTTCTTCTCTATGGCATTCAAAGCGCGCAGACGGGTGGTGATGATGCTCTTGATCGCCTTCAAATCATCAGCGATGGTGGTGAGACTTACCGCCCGCTGATTACCCAACAAAGAGCATTCCTTGTGTTGCGAGAATAGTTTGACCGACTCAACAGGGTGAGCAACACGAAGTTGCGGGGCAACCGCAGACAGGTGGTTAGCTTGTGCGGCTATCGTATTGAGGTTTTCAACTTGGCTGGCAAGCTTCTTGCGTTCAGCTTGAATTTCTTCAGTATTAGGCTCATGCTGTGCAGACGTAATGTTGTCCCTAACATCACGCAGAAGGACGCAAGTATTGAACGACAGGTTATAGGCAACTATCTTCTGCACCTCAAACAGAGACTCTTGCGCAGGCATTTTGCGTTTAGCAAGAGACCGCAACAAATGCCAAGCGATAGCCGTAGCTGATCCTACCGCCGCCGCATAGCCCAGATGCTTGAACGACTGCACTTGCAAAAATCTGCGGATGCCAATTGCGTTGTTCAGTAGTTTCAGTTCATCCGCTAAACCACCCAGCATGCGTGCCGCAATCAACACACCTGCACCGATCGCAGCACCCTCAATACCGCTAATAATAATGGACTTGTCCCTCAAGTCAGCCAAGTCATCTATGTCGCTGATAAGAGTAGCTAAAGCCTCACGATGGCGTGGCTGTACGTCGTAGAGCGACAGTATTTGGAGGATAATCTCGTTGTAAGTTTTGGTATCACTGCTTGCGATACGCTCGCCGAGAAACCGCGCATACGCTCGTGTTGAAGTCATGATTTTTTGTTGTTGCCGACGTTGTGGTAAGTTTGCAGCCGCGTCAGCTTGATGATAGGCAAGATACACCTCAAGCGCGCCTTGCAGTTCTTCGGTGCTGAACTTGTTTTGCCAGTTGATGCTTTGCTCTTTTATCTTCGCTACATTTTGATACATGGCAACAAGATGCGTGTGCTTTGCCAACATACGGTCGCGATAGAAACGCAGATAGGAGACATCTGCTGCTAACACTGCGAAGACTTGTCCTACCTGTTGAAAAAGGTCAATGCCACTCGCAAGCTTACCAGCAACTATATCCTGCATCGCTTGCTGGTCTTGAGGTTTCTCGTCTTGTTGTGGTTGCGGTAAACGCTTCGGCAACTTCTCGCTCAATGCTGTAATTTTTTTCAACACCTCTGAACCGATTTGTGCCAACTCGTTAGCGGGCTTTGACAACTCCTGCTCATAAGTAGCGATGCTGTGCAAATGCTCAACCTCTTGCACCGTCGCCAGTTGGATCGTTAGGTCGGACACTTGCCGTGCTGCGGCGATAATTTTTTCATCATCATTGTTTCTCTTTACCGCATCGCGCAATTTATACAGGGCATTCTTAAGCTGTGCTCTGGTATGCACAACCGTCATGTTATGCAAGGCGAAATAACTTGCCTTTTCTATCGCATAATAAGACAGTAAGGCCCCGATAATGACTGTAAAATCGCTCTTGCGGAAAGGGCGGCGGAACATTGACTTGTATCTCATCCATGTTCTTTTAGTTTTAGGCTTGGGAAGCTTAAGGTAGCCGTCGTATTTCACCGCCGGGTCAGCTTGCGGCAAAGTATTCTTGGGAGAGGTCTTTATCTCATGACTTGCCGCGACAGTTGAACTGCTCACAGGCTTAACAGGTTTATCCGCTGATTGCGCAAAATGCCCTGCCAACACTCGATACATAAGTTTACCACCTGCCAAGCCCGTTCCAACCCCAAGCAAACGGCGCAGATAGTCGCGCTGCTTCTCTTCGTAAGAATAGTAGTTTGCACCAGTTGCCAGCTGTAAAATACTCTGTGGGTCAGCAGGAATATCGTTGTTGTCCTTGTTATAGAGCGTTAGCAAATAGTACGCACCTGCCCCACCTGCGAGCGGTAGTAGCACATGCATGTTGCTGATGAACAGCGCATGATGGATGAACGGGTTCTTCAGTAAGCCGATACCCCCGACTCCCATCGACAACGCTGATAAGAATTTCAAACGCCCATAGTCGCTGGCATAAGAGTTCAGATAACTTTGAAGATAATGACTATCCCAATGCGATTGAATGGCATCTGCTAACGCAATCGCCGCATCAGGGTATTGATCCGCAAAACTTTGCAGGTGAGTTAATGACTCTATGTATGCCTGTTTGTCGTAATCTTGATACAATGCCTTAACTATCTTATTCTTCTTCAACAGTGCCGCAACACCGTTGTCAGCACCCAAATCAAAGTAGCTATCTATCAACTGTTTGGTGGCACTAGCGTCGGCGTATCTCGTATCAGTAGCGCTCGCATAAGCACTAGTAATTACACTCACCAAACAAGCACCCACCAATGCTTTCGTTATTAGCTGCCCACTAAAATTAAACACCTTCATCGTTTAACACCCTGTAGGATCTTTTTTATCTCATCGTCTAGTTTAACCTTATGCTTGCCCAGTATACCTTGCAGAATTTGCCTCTCCTCCATTGAAGTAATCAGACGATAGGACTCACGCTTCGCTTGGTAGTAATCACGCACAATCCTTGTCATGTGCTTAGGGTCTGTGGTTTCAAAGAAGTTTAATGGCATCCCCATCCCAAGCAAAGCCTGACGCAACTCACTGCTGCCACCAGCGACAGCTCTCTTGCGAAGCAATGCCAGGGTCAACGCTTCGTGGTGGTTAAGCAACTTATCCTGTAAGTGAATCGTCTCGCCTCCTTCTTGTATCTTTTTAAGGTCGGCATTGGTGGACAGTGGGCGACCGATAATCGCACCCAACAACTCCTCCTCTTCTGTGTTATTCACGTTATCGCTTCCACGTTTAGCCTTTTCTATCTCGATTTTGCGCTCTATCTTGTCTACCTTCTTGACAAGTTTTCTATGTGCGAGTTTTACCTGCCGTATCTGCTCCTTGCCATACAGTTCCGAGATGACACCTTCCTGTATTTTTTGGTTTAATTTCGCAATCTGTTCTTTTGAATTTTTAGCCAGGTCTGTGCGATTAAAGCTAGTCGCCAACTCTTGATGTGTTTTGGTAATGCCGATGCGTTCTAGCAATTTCTTGGTCTTGTCGGCGGCAAGCTTCGGTTTCAACATGCGCTTGATCAAAACATTATAGCCAAACCACCCGACAAAGATGCCGTGCATCGCACCTTCAAAGCCGTAGTTTAATTTCTGCGCCTTTTGCTCAAGCTCAATATAGTCAAGCAAGGTGCGCGACAAAAACTTGTCGTTAGCATTGCCGATTTCATAGTAGTCATACAGAGTGTCTAGCTTCTTTGGCGCAAGCACGAAAACCTTGAAGGTCTCAACCGCTAGCCACTCAAAGATAATTCCCGCAAACAGTATAGTTGCTAAATATCCGACGACAAGCATGTTAGGGCGCATCAATGCTGTGGTATAGCGCAACAATTTGCGCGTAGATGGGTGTTTGCCCATTAGCCAGTCGCCAAGATGCAATGATATTAGAGCCATGAAGAACGACCCAACATACTTGTGATCCAATGCTTCAAGGTCTTTCCAAAACTGTGAAGGTTTGCTGAATTTCTCGGTCTTTTGACGATGGATTGGGTAAAGCCCTGCATACTCCTGCATCGCCGCGCTTATCGGGTAAGAATGCGCTAGCAGGTGCTTGAAGTCGGCAGCTGATTTCGCCCGATCTACTTTCGCAATCGTCTCGGCAATCATCTCATACTGTTGCTCTAAAGCATCAGCAATAAATGCCCAGCGTTGCTCATCATCTTCAAAATCGTCGGCAGCAAGCAGTTGATGTAAAGGCTTCTTATCACGCTCAATCAACAGCAGCGGATAACGGTAAACAAAGCCATACTTTAGTTCTAAAAAATAGTTTTCTTTCTGTGCATCGGTCAGTGGCAAATCATCTATCGTTGGTGCGGTGGTTAGGGCATTGAAGAACCCAAACCACTTACCATAGAGTAGCAATGACTTGATTTGCGAAACATGGTGCATGTCTACCTTCTCGCTTATCGCACGGTTAGCGAGGTTTTCATCATCGGTTGCATCGTCCCTGCCCAGCATCGGCAAAAGATATTCAGCTTGAATGTCGTTCACACTCGTTTTCGCAAGTGAATTGGCATGAAATGGCTTGCCATGCAGTCTTTGTAAGAAAGCCGCCAACTTCAAAAAGTAAGCATTGCGAGCGGCAGGATAGCTCTTGCTTTGTGAAATTTCAGCGATTGCACCTTGAAAGTCGCCACTAAAGTCATCTTCATGGAACGAGCGCCATAACGACTTGTTCAGCACTGGTAAAGATACAGGCAAGAGTGCGAGTTCTTCTATCGTCTGGATGCGCTTTGCAGTCGCAACCAAATCGCTAATAAAATCATTGCGAATCTTTTCCTTAAAAGTCGGCAAGAACATTACCGCCGCTTGATACCACGCCGCGCCGTTGATCTTGAGTTCATCGCGGCGTTTCAGGAGGGCGACATTCATTTTTTGTATTGTTGCGCTGTCTTTAATACGCAGTTCACGCAAGACAGAGATAGTTGCTGATAACTTGGCCTTGCGAAGCACCTGTGCGAGTGCGGCGTTAGAAGCCTCGCTGCCGTCAACGACAAAGCCAAGATTTTTCACCGCACTTGCTAACAGATTTGGAAACAGTAGACATTCGCCAAGGGTCATAAACTTTTCTAAATCTTCATGCGAAGTTAGCTCAAGCCTTGTGCGATGTTCGGCGGGAATAAGCGGATACAAACTCATCGCCAGCGTCGTGTTGGTAAAGGTTTGTAAATTTGGAAAATCAGCCCGCAACTGTAAAACCTGCTGCCAATTCTTGTCTGCATGTAAAGGCTTTTCCAGCCCACCCTCTGGCATCGTTACCCGTGGGGCAACCGCATGCATCGCGGCCACCAACTGTGCTTGTGAATGAGCGCCGCGCCGCTCCAATAAAACGCGCATTCGTTCAGGTAATTGATCCTGCGAATTGGTTGGTGGCAAGGCAAACTGCTCACCGTAATAATACTCATTGCGCAACAGTTGAGCATAAAGGGTGCGATAGAGGACATGCTTGGTCGCTTGCAGATGCGTATCATCGCTTGGATTCAACGCTGCCATGCCAACCACAATATCAGCGATAAACTCTTCCCGTAGTGAAACTACCGCACTATCGTCATGCCACTCCACGCGCAATTGTTTGGTGAGCATATTTTGAAACGCATCGCCGGCTGTCCAAATCATCGCTACAGGCACTCGCAATGTTGGAGCTTCTTCAGCCGTGGAGGAATAAATGCCTGTGAGCATACGGATCTGTAAAATTTTTGTCGCCAAACTAAAGTAAAGCACTGGCAATACAGAATGTAGCTGTAGCATTGTGTCGTCGCTAGAAACAAGAAAATCGCTTGCCTTATCTTGCCACTGCTTGACCTGTCCATCCAACTGCTGAATCTCTGGCACAAGCGTGGCGGCAACTACTTTGTTTGATGTTGCACCGCTGATCGCGGCAGTGCCGATCGTGCGCGGAAACTTCAAACTCCGTAGCAGTGTGTATATCTGCTCCTCTAATTTAGAACCTTCTCGCAATAGCGACGATAAGGACATCGACTCTTCTTCGCCTTCGCTGACGGTTGCCTCTGTCGTCGATGTCGGTGTATCCGCTGACGGCTGATCGGAAGGAGTGGCAGAAATACCGCTGCCTACTGCTGTCAACATGACAAGGATAAGCCATTGCCTGAAAGTATGCCGCATGTTCTCCCTAATGCTTATAGTGTTTCAATTTTGCGATTATACATTTTAAAGATATGTTTTATCTGTTCATAAATAATACATAATAAAATTCAATAATATAGAGCATTGTTTTTGTTTTTTAGCAATACTTCTTTGAATTTTAATCGTTAGTTTCCCGATGAGCCGCCTTCACATCCTCTACAGGTATGTTAGAAGGCTGGGGGCAATTGAGGGCTAAAGGCTAATAGCGGTAAAAGTCTGGTTTAAATGGCCCTTCAACGGGGATGTTGAGGTATTCGGCTTGGTTGGCAGTAAGGCGAGTGAGTTTTACGCCAAGTTTCTTGAGATGCAGGTGAGCTACCTTCTCGTCGAGTTTTTTCGGTAGCATGTGCACGCCCGCGGGCAAGGATTCTTGCCACAAGGTGAGGTGGGCAAGAGTTTGGTTGGTGAATGAGTTGGACATGACGAAGCTCGGATGCCCCGTTGCACAGCCAAGATTGACCAGTCGTCCTTTGGCTAACAGCAGCAACGAGCGGCCATCGGGGAAAGTATGCTTGTCTACTTGTGGCTTGATGTTGGTGATATGGCTCTCTTGTTCAAGCCAACGGACGTTGATTTCAGAATCAAAGTGCCCGATATTACAGAGTATTGCTTGGTCTTTCATGCGCTTAAAATGTTCAGCAGTGATAACGTCGCAACAGCCAGTCGCAGTGATGAAGATGTCTACATACGCTGCGGCTTCCACCGCCTCAACAACCTGATAACCTTCCATCGCAGCTTGGAGCGCACACACTGGGTCGATTTCACTGATAACCACTCTTGCGCCGAGACCACGCATAGACTGGGCACAACCCTTGCCAACATCGCCATAACCACAGACAAGCACCGTCTTGCCTGCAATCATCACATCAGTGGCACGCTTGATGCCATCAGCTAACGATTCCCGACAGCCGTAAAGATTGTCAAACTTTGATTTTGTAACCGAGTTGTTGACATTGATCGCAGGGATAGTTAACACCCCGTCCTGATACATCTTATAAAGTCTGTTCACACCTGTGGTCGTCTCTTCGGTGATGCCTTTTAGCTGTGGCAACAGGTCTTGATACTTGTCAAAGACCATTTTGGTTAAGTCGCCGCCATCATCAAGGATAAGGTTGAGCGGCTCACGAGACGCACCGAAATACAAGGTCTGCTCAATACACCAGTCATACTCTTCTTCCGTCTCGCCCTTCCAAGCAAAGACAGGCACACCAGCTGCCGCCATCGCAGCGGCAGCATGGTCTTGCGTTGAGTAGATGTTGCAGCTTGACCAACGCACCTGCGCACCGAGTTCCACGAGGGTCTCGATCAGCACCGCCGTCTGCACCGTCATGTGCAGGCAGCCTGCGATTCTCGCGCCTTTTAACGGTTGCTGATGCCGATATTCAGCACGCAAGGCCATAAGCCCTGGCATTTCCTTCTCGGCAAGAGCGATCTCCTTACGACCAAATTCAGCCAAAGAGAGGTCAGCGACGCGAAAATCCTGTTGTGCTTCGGTATCAGCAGTCAACATCTGCAACTATGCTCCCATTATGGATTATAGTAAGAGACACCTTGACCAGTTACTGCACCGATAACAAGTGCTATGGCAACTAACAATCCACCAATTATACCATCAGGTAGGTCTATAAATGCAGGTTGTTTCGTAAATTCCACCGCATCTTGAAATCCGCCTTGCGCTTCACCTTCTTCAGCATCAGTTGTGGGCGTTGGGTTGATTCTATTCATCAAGCTCGTAAAAGAGGCAGATGATTTTGAATACTCATGCACATTTTGAATTGTGTTGCCTACTTCCTGCACTGCTCGCCGATAAAGTTCGCTGGTAAAATCAGCAACTGATTCAGAACTCCCAATAAGATCAAAATCAGATACACCTCCAACTACGGCGGCTTTGATATTGTTCATTCCCTCGGTCAAGAGCGGTCTAGCTTCTTGCGCAAACCTACTCTGCATTATCGTTTGCATCAGCTCTTGGTTAGCGAGCATGGCTGGAATCTTTGCCCATGCTTCTTTAGCTTCGGCACTAGTCTCACCGAGATGTTTTTGAATTTGCGCTAACACAACGGTGTTGCCAGATTTAAGTTTGGTGTGGAGGTCTGTGCTAACCTTTTGCCAAAACCCTTTTTTGATGAAGTCTTTCCAACCGCTTGAACGTTCTTCTTGTTGCGCCTCTTGCTCGCTTGCCTGCTCATCCTGGCTGGCACTGGTATCAGCGTAAGCTGCAAACGACAGCGACGCAGAAACCATAACGATCAACAGCCGCAAACCGACACCGCCGACATGCTTAACCACACGACTAAACATAAACCCCTCCTACAAAATAATAAAAAGATAAACGATAGACCCGCCCCCACGCTGGTCGCGAGAGGGGGCATCGATGTAAATCAGTTAGCTCGTGAAGTCAAGCGTAGTGATATGTCGGTTTACTAGCTTTGTTGCATAACTAACATCTTTTTATTATGCGGAGGGCTTTCCCGGCTTTGTTGCATAAGTAATGCCTATTTTTTTATAGGG
>JAPPIL010000181.1 GCA_028877195.1 Pseudomonadota bacterium | reverse complement strand
CATATGTTTGTGAACAAGAGGGGGAGAGCACGAGAGGGGGAACGCCTCTCGTATATGAAGAGGACTTAAGCAGGGTTATGCAACAAAGCCAATACTCCACCCTCTTTGAGCGGCAGCGCCAGCTGTTTGTTACGGGCAAGACGCGTGGTTATGATTTTATTATCGCGTCTTTGCGCACGCTGGACGCTGAACTTCACAAACGTGAGCGTGAAATCATTGATGCGTTGTGGGCTGACTTCCGCAAACCTGCGGCGGAGACGCTGGTCTCTGAACTCGGCATCGTTCATCAAGAGATAGCATACATCCGTAGCAAGCTAAAAAGCTGGCGACGCGCTACGAGAGTGCGAACTCCGCTGCTGTTGGCGTTTGCGCGCAGCTACCATCGTTATGAACCGCACGGCAACACACTCATCATCAGCCCTTGGAATTATCCGCTCCAGTTAGCGTTATCGCCACTAGTCGCAGCGGTGGCAGCAGGCAATTGTGTGATTTTGAAACCGTCGGAATATACGCCGCACACGAACAAAGTTTTACAGGCAATTATTGCGCAATGCTTCGCACCTGAACATGTTGCCATCCTATGCCTTGACGCACAACAGAGTGAAGAACTACTCGCATTACCATTTGATTATATCTTTTTCACGGGCAGCACGAGAGTTGGTCGCATTGTGGCGCAAAAGGCGGCACTTAACTTGACACCGTTAACGTTAGAACTGGGCGGCAAGAGTCCCGCAGTTGTTGCCGCAGATGCACCCTTGCCAATTGTTGCGCAACGTTTAGTCTGGGCAAAATTTTTTAATTGCGGGCAAAGCTGTATCGCTCCCGATTATTTGCTCGTGCACGCAAAGGTTAAAGAGGCATTCATCGCGTTGCTACAACAAACTATCACTGCATTTTACGGTCAAGACCCGAAAAACAGCGATGACTATGGGCGAATTATCCACCCTCAAAGCCATCAACGCCTCGTCGCACTACTAACGACGGGCAAAGTTATCTGCGGCGGTGAGCATGATGTTGACGCACGGTTTATCGCCCCGACCTTGATGGAAGATTGTGATTTAAATGCTGAGATAATGCGCGAGGAAATTTTTGGCCCGATACTGCCGATATTCGTCTACCGCGAACGTGAGGAGGCGATGGCACTGATCAACAAAGTGTCTGCAACTCCGCTTGCGGCTTATGTATTCTCACAGTCGGAAGAGTTTATCTCGTATTTTAATGCTGGCGTGGCTTACGGGTCGGGCTGTATCAACGATGCCTTGATTCAATATGGTTCATATCGGTTGCCATTTGGTGGTAAGGGCTTGAGTGGTATGGGCAAGTCGCGTGGCAAACATGGGTTTGTGAGTTTTAGTCATCAGAAAGCGACTACCCGACGCTCACTGCGCTTTGAGTTGCCGCTGCGTTTCCCGCCTTACCGCCACACGTGGATGTTGAGGATGGCATTAAAGTTGCTCAAGAGGCTTTAAGTGCTATACATATCTTTGGATTTAAAATACCCTTTTGGCCAAGATGAGCGGTTAACCAGACACTGACTCCCTAATAGTTATAGAAAAAATCCGACTTAAGAATCGCGGTGCGATAATTCTCACAGGGCCGTCTAGCTGCGGCAAGGGTGAGGTGGCAGTGTTCTTAAGCAAGGCTCTTTCGATCCCAACGTCATTACACCTGTCGATGGGTGCGATATTGCGCTTTGCGTTTAATGAGGCACAACGCAATCCCGATTATGCCAAGATGTTAGCCGACCGTTATCATATTAGTTCAGAGTCCGATATTTTTTCGTGTGTTGATGCTGATGCGAAATTGATTGCCAAAGTTAATCGTTTTATGCCTAACCTAAAGGAATACTTTGGCGATAAGCGGATACAAGCTAAAGGCATCTCGCAACTTGATTGGCTTGAGTTTTGCACCCAGAATGGTTTGCTTGTGCCTGACCGTTGGACAAAATGTTTTATTGAATCTCGGATTGAGATTTCGGAGGATATTCAAGACCAGTCGTTTATCCTTGATGGTTATCCACGCACGGTTGCGGCAGCCAAGCATCTTATCTCTTACTTGAATCGCTACAAGATTCCGATAATCAAACTTCTGCACTTGAGTATCAGCAAACAAGAAATGATGCTGCGCGCCAAACAACGTGAGCGTGATGATGATACCGAAGGGTCGTTGCGTTCAAGATATGTGTTCTATGTTGAAAATGTTCAACCGAGTGTGGACTATATGAAACGAGTGCTCGGTGCGAACAAGGTCGCCTTGATCGATGCTCATCAACCCGTATTCACGAATTCAGGTAATGCTAGCCACTTTGATCTACAAGCATCTATCGCTAATGTGGCGATGGACTCATTGTTCAGCATGGGTATTCCCAGAGACATCTGCCGTGATTTAGTGCGCCAGCATGTATAGATAGCAGACTAACCTGCCCATACAATCCATAGTCTTTTGACCAACTAACCTGCCTCGTGTATAAGTTCACTAGCGGCTAGAGGTGTTTATGACTGTGTCTTATCAACAACAACTACAGACGATACGTCGGCTATTTGCTGAACCCAGTTTAGATACAAAGCAAGACGCATACCTTGTCGCAACCATCGCCGATGCTGTCAAGAATCTGTGTGCTACCAAAACGGGTGCGATAACTTATGCTGATGAAGAGGCTCAACCTGATTTTGAGTTAGCCAAGCAAGCATCACTTGCTGAACATGGTATGCGCACCGAAGAGGTCGTCTCACTTCTCCTGTCATATTGTCGGGGTTCGGTTATCGCTGGACATGAGTATGACCAACGCAATGTTGACCCTGTGCCAACGATCGCGTCATTAGTCGGTTCTCTTTATGACTCAATCCTGACCACGAATTTAGCTTGGGATGAGCATAGCCATCTAATCGCTCAAGCAGAGGTCGAGTGCTGTGCGATGTTGGCGCGTTTGATCGGTTATGACTGCGACAAGAGCAAAGGTATCTCGACCTTTGGTGGTTCAGGGGTCAATCTCTACAGTATCCGCATCGGTTTAGAGAAGGCTGTGCCAAATGCTATCGCTAACGGTCTACGTCATGGTGGTGCGGATATGAAGCGCATCGTTGTGTTTGGCGCTGAAGGCTCGCACTGGAGTGTTGCCAATGCTGCCGCAGTCGTCGGTATCGGACGTAGGAATGTTATCAAGATCCCTGTCGCCGCGGATGGTTCGATGTGTGTCGATGCGCTTTATCAACAGGCAAGCAGAGCGCTAAAAAAAGGCGAGCAGATCGCCGCGATCGTTGCTAACGCAGGCACAACCACTGACTTTGCTTTTGATGACCTCGAAGCGATCAGCCAAGTGCGGGACAAACTCGTGCAGGAGTTTTCCTTACCCTACAGTATACATGTGCATGCCGACTCGGTTATCAGCTGGGTCTGGTCGGTCTTTAGCAACTACGATTTTGCCCAAAACAAGCTGCAATTTGAAGATACCACCCTCTACATGCTACAGAATGTGTATGAACGGGTGAAGAATTTACACTACGCCGATAGTGTCGGCATCGACTTTCATAAGATGGGTTGCGCCCCTTATATCTCGTCGTTTGCGGTCAACAAAGATGGCAACGACTTTAATCTGCTACAACGTGATGATAGCGAAATGCCTTATGTTGGCAATAACGGCAAATACTTCCCTGGCAAGTTTAGCATTGAAACATCTCGCAATGCGAGCGGGGTATTATCTGCTTTTGCGACGATGAAAGCGTTGGGACGGCAGGGATACCAAGTTATACTAGGGCACTTGTCGGCAATGAACCAGCAGTTGCGTCAACAGCTGGACGAACTCGACTGGGCAACGGTGCTGAACTTTCAAAATCACGGTGTTGCGACGATCATTCGTCTTGCCCCCGACAACTATAGCTATGAAGACTATCAAGATGAACTGAACAACAGCGAACTGCGTGCGACACTAATCGCCAATAATCAATATAATCTTGCTATCTATGAGAATATACGAGCACGAGTTTACCAAGATAATATCTCGGCGATTTCATTGATTACCAAGCATCAAGCAATCAAATACGGAGACAAGCTACTTCATTCTAACGCGTTGAAGGTTTACTTCACCTCACCATTCACCACTGCGGAGACCGTCGAAAAGTTAATTGAACATTTACGTGCGACAAGGCTACAATTATCAAGCAAACAACAGGTTAGTTGAAAGGGGATTGAAATATGGGCTGGGGATTACCGATAGTGGTCGGGTTACTGCTAGTTTTTCTAGCGAATGCGATCAAGATAGTGCCTGAATATGAACGTGGAGTGGTGTTTCGTCTAGGGCGCTTGTTGCCGCAACACAAGGGGCCTGGCGTTATCCTGATTATCCCCTTCATCGATCGGATGATCAAAGTATCGATTCGCACCGTTACGATGGACATTGACCCACAGGATGTTATCAGTCGAGATAATGTTAGTTTGAAGGTCAATGCCGTGCTGTATTTTAGGGTAGTCTCGCCCAACAAAGCCTTGGTTAATGTTGAGAATTACCTTTATGCTACTAACCTCCTTGCCCAGACGCACCTGCGAGCGATTCTAGGTGGGCATACGCTGGACGAATTGTTAAGTAGCCGCGATGAGATCAACACCAAACTTCAGAGTATTTTAGATGAAGATACTGACAACTGGGGGATTAAGGTCGTGTCGGTGGAGATCAAGCATGTTGATTTGCCGACCGAGATGCAACGGGCAATGGCAAGGGAGGCGGAAGCCGAGCGTGAACGACGGGCGAAGGTTATCGCAGCCAAAGGTGAGTTACAGGCATCCGAGCAGTTGCGCCAAGCTGCTGACCAGTTATCGGAGAACCCGATGACCATTCAGTTGCGCTACATGCAGACCTTGATTGACATGTCCTCCGAACAGAAGTCAACCATCGTCTTCCCAATCCCGATGGATTTTCTCAAAGCGTTTACCAATAAAACAGGTAAAGCAGATAAGGTGTAACATGTCCTCGTCCTTGCGCTACAAACGACTCTACAAACGATAGGAGAAATACAAAAGCATGCTAGCGCTAGTGTCAGTGTATGTGATTGGTTTTGTAGCTTTGGTTGCTTTCATCGTCTACCTGTATTGGGAGCGCGGTAAACTACACAAGTTACTCGCAACTCTGCAGGAGAATCATGAAGACTAAATGGGTTATCGGATTAGCGGTTATCGCCGCGGCTGTGCTGGTGATTTCGTTGGTCAATCTTGGCGGCAACTTGGTTTATTTCTACACACCATCGGAAGCGTTTGCGGCTGGGGAAAATTTGCGCAACAAGAATATCAAGATTGGCGGCATGGTCATGGCGGGCAGCGTTGAAGAGCAGACCAACGATGAAGCAGCAGCTGGCAAACATATCTTGCGCTTCACCATCACTGATTTCAAAGGGCATAACATAAAGGTCAAGCATACAGGCATAGCACCAGACCTGTTTCGGGAGGGACAGGGGGTGGTGGCTGAAGGGTATTTTGATGCGACAAACAAGGCGATGAAAACCCACACCCTGATGGTCAAGCATTCAGAGGAATATCGTGTCCCACACGACAACAAGATTGAAAACAAAGAGTTGCTGATCAAATCACTCCTAGAAGATTGATGCAGCGTTCACACCTAATCATCTGTGCGCTCCTACTCGGCTTGGCTGGGGGGCTGGTTTATTTGCTCGGTCGTGGATTAGGTAAGAGCAGGATTCCCCACCCGTTGATCGGCAAACCAGCTCCAAGCATCGAACAGGCCGACTGGCTACAATCAACCGCAGAGCTAGCGCAAGGGCAGGCGGTTATTTTGAATTTTTGGGCAAGCTGGTGCATGGCCTGTCGGCAGGAATCGTTCTTGCTGGAGAGAATGTGGCAACGGCATCGTGATAAGCTGGCAGTGGTGGGGCTAGCCGTGCATGACAAGCACCGTGATGCGAGAGTTTTTGCTGACCGCTACGGTAAAAATTACCCACTAGCTCTTGACGTTGCTGGCAAAATTGGCATCGACTATGGTCTTACAGGTGTCCCAGAAACATTTATCATTGATCGCCAAGGCGTTGTGCGTTTCCACACAACTGGTGAGGTATCGCAAGAATTTCTACGGCAGGCATTGAATTTGTAGTCTTGCCGACGAGTCTGTTAAAATTACCATGTGGGTGGATGAATAATTGATCAAGCAACTGATGCGTATAGATGCGAGAGGTCTGACCGATATAGGTCAAGTTAGAAACTCCAATCAAGACACCTACCTCATCGACGGCAACACTCGGCTTTACATCGTAGCTGATGGCATGGGTGGTCATGCTGGCGGTGAAGTAGCGAGTAGTATGTGCGTTGAAATAGTGTCTGGCTATGTCGTTGACAGAATACGTCAACTTGGCAAAGACAAAATCATCGGCACAAGCATCGATGGGCATGTATTTGAAATTCTCCGCACTGCGGTTAACCTCGCTTCGACCAAAATCTACGAGCGGGCATTGGAAGAACCAAAGTTGAGCGGCATGGGAACGACCGTGTCGTTGCTACTGTTCATCAATAGCAAGGCATATATCGCCCATGTTGGCGACAGTCGGGTGTATCTGGTGCGTAGTCGTTTTATTTATCAACTTACCAATGACCACTCCCTTGCTAATGAATATCAACAGCGGCACGGGAAAGAGTCCCATAGCGGGGAGGACAAGGCTGTCGCTAGCAACATCATAACTCGTAGTGTCGGTTGCCAAGAGGAGGAAGATGTTGATACTCACGTCGTTGGGGTTGAGGTTGGTGATATGTATGTTTTATCATCAGATGGATTGCATGGCATGATTAGCGATGCAGAGATTTCTCTATGTGTGAGCAAGGAGAGACTCAAAGCAGTCGAAAGTTTGGTTGACCTTGCTAATGAGCGAGACGGAAAGGATAATATCACTATCGTTGTGGTTGCAGCCAAATAGCAAAGCATAGTTTACTTATGTTTTCGGCATGCTTGCCGAGGAAGACACAGGAAGGATAGGCAGCCTCTGTGTAGTCGTATATGGCAAGTAATTTTTAAGACAAGTAGATTTATGTTTATGAGCAACAATAAAATCAGCAAGTTTTTTAAGGAGGGGTGCACGGGGGATACTTCCCCCTGCGACAAACAGTCCCTCTGTGTGGTTGTATGTGGCAGGTAATTTTTAAGACAAGTAGATTTATGCTTATGAGCAACGATAAAATCAGCAAGTTTTTTAAGGAGGGGGTGCACGGGGGATACTTCCCCCTGCGACAAACAGTCCCTCTGTGTGGTCGTATATGGCAAGTAATTTTTATTAAACCACATGATTTAGAACTTTAATTAGAACTTTAATTAGAACTTTAATTAGAACTTTAATTAGAACTTTAATTAGAAATTTAATTAGAAATTTAATTAGAAATTTAATTAGAAATTTAATTTTAATTAGGAATCTAATCCTTGAAGAAAATTACGCTAGTGTTGATACCAGACGGAACGGATATGACGCGGTCGTTCGCGATGCCGCAGTTGGTGCTTAGGCTTGCGGCGCTGTTGGGTTTGGCGGTGCTGTTTGCTGCGGTCTTTTTCGCACTTGACTATATCAAGATGCATGATGAGGTCAGGGGGTTTAGCAAACTAAAAGTCGAGCACCACAGTCTGCAGGCCGAGGTGCGGATTTTGAATGAGAGACTTGGTGAAGTCAAGCAAAGTTTACGGGTGGTTGGGAGCTACACCGATCAGCTTAATGATTTGATGCACTTGAATAACAAAAAAGCCAGAAAGCATCTTGGCATTGGGGCATTGACCGAAGACGAGTATGAAGAGTTCAAAAAGAGCGCTACGCTTGACAGCAGTGCGATTTTTGACGGTGTTAAGATTAGCGATATGGTGCATAGCGATCTCTTCAGCAAACTGACTGAAATCGAGAATAGTGCGCATCAAAATATTTTTGATATGCAGCGCCTCCTATCACGATTAGGCAAGAAACGCTCGCTGTTATCGTCTATCCCTGCGATTTCGCCAGTTGATGGCTGGGTAAGCAGTGGGTTTGGTTATCGCACCTCACCGTTCACGGGCAAGCGCCAGAAACACTATGGCATTGACATTGCGACATCGGTAGGTAAACCCATCTATGCCCCTGCAGATGGAGTGGTAATTTTTTCAGGCACAAAAGAAGGCTTCGGCAATTTCATTATGATTGCACATGGGCATGGAGTAGTAACGCGTTACGGACATAACGCTCACAACCTAGTTGTTGTAGGGCAAAGAATTGCTCGCGGCGACCAAATAGCCACTGTTGGCTCAACAGGGCGATCAACTGGTGCTCATCTTCATTATGAGGTTTGGGTCAACGGTCGTCCCACCAATCCGAAGAAATTTATCTTGAGTCTCGGCAAACATCAGCTTTTTTAGTGTCTCTCTGATTTCCATCTAGGGAGTGATAGCTGCGAGATGCTAAACTAAACAGTATGAAGTTAAAATTCTGGGGCACACGCGGCTCAAGCCCACGTTCAGTATCACATGACTCTTTAGTTGAAATGTTGGTTGGTCTTGCACAAAACGAGCAGCTAACCAACGATACCGATAAACTGCGTGCGACCCTCAAGGGGCTGGCAAGACCACTTACCTATGGTGGCAATACCACTTGTATTGAAATCAAGCACAATAGCGGTAGTTTTATCATTGATCTCGGCACTGGGTTGGTGGACTACGGCCGTCAAATTGGCGAGAGGTCTAGGCATCATAAGGTTTTCTTAACGCACCTGCATTGGGATCATGTCATCGGCTTGCCCTTTTTCTCACCCTTGTATGAGCATGGTTCGGTGGTGGATATTTATCATGTCCATAGCTACGCCGCCAAGCATCTGGAACTGCTCTTCAATGGCATAAACTTCCCCGTGCTATGGCAAAATATTGAAGCAGAGATAAACTTTCATCAGCTTGCCACCCGCACCCTAGTAGAGGTGGATGGCGTGGCGATAACTCCATTTACACTTGATCATCCTGGGCATGCCTACGGCTATCGCTTTGATGTCGATGGCAAGTCGGTGGCAGTGGCATTAGACACTAAACTCGATCGCAGCACCCCCGAAGAATTGGGGAAGGACTTGGTCTGCTATCAAAACCTTGATTATCTCATCTTTGACAGCCACTATGAACCGCACGAATTAGAGAAACACTATGATTGGGGACATTCCAGCCCTGCGCGTGGTATTGATCTTGCGTTCCGTGAGAATATCTCTAACATAGTGCTGGTGCATCATTCACCTGATGCTGTTGACAGCGATATTCATCGCAAATGTGAGGATGCGGTTACCTATGCTGATAAAATTGCGGCTAGCAATGGACATAACTCTTCTTTGCGAGTATTAGCTGGTTACGATGGATTGGAGATTACCATTTAACCGACTGTTGCCAAGCCTTGCCACCGCGCTTTTCTCTCTTCAAGTATACGCCGATATTAAGATTAGCGTTAGCGATGTCAGCTTGCCTCGTCAGCAGGATACTAGGCAACTGACGGTTCGCTTCACGATTGATGACATCCTACCGAGTGATGTTGCCCTCAAGGATGGCGAGGAAAATATCTGGGCAAGGTTATGGGTAACGTTGCCTGACAGTGATGCCGACAGTCGTGAATTACCATTGCCGCATTATGAATCGCCAGTGCAGGCGAGAGAACATGCGAATGAACAGGACTCAACGCCAAATGTTAGCCACCATCGAGACTACTACTTTGTGCCTGTCGATCGCGAGGTGGAGGAAGAGCCTAATATCAATGGCAATACGACGGTTTATTATGAGATTGCGATTAGGGCTTACGAGGATAACTTAAATGCTCTCTATGATGATAGCGGTAAGCTTAAGGTTAGAATTGCGTATCGTGTCTGGGGGGTAGATTCTTATGGTGGGCTGTTGGCAGCGATAACGCATGAGTTCATTCGCATTGATGGTGTCCCTAGTGTTGCGCCGAAGTTAACGGGGGTAACGGCTTTACATCATCGTTTGCAGGTTGAAATGCAGCGGGAGAATGTCGTTGAATTCACAAACTCGCAGGGCAAACAGCCTGTGCGTGGGGTCGTTGCCTATGTGCTGGCGAAAAGCACCGAACCCGTGTCGCTTGTCTCGATTGCCAAAGTATTCAGACCTGTCGCTGCTGGTGGGGATACCGACTTGCCAGCTGATGCTGAATGTCAATGGTTGCCAGACTGTAGCATCTCTTGCCCAACACCTAATGTTTATCTTGCTTATGATGAGGTTGGCAAGATTCCTGCCTTGTCGAATTCAACCCTGCTATCGGGACGTAGCGATTCAATACCTGACCTCAAGCCTGGTGTCGTCTATCAGATTATGCTACAGCATTACCCTGACGGCATCGCTCGCAGTGTGTGCATGGAGGCTGCGGCGATTGAAAACAAAACACTGTTGGAACTCAACGATTTGGGTGAAGCTAAACGGCATGACCTCCATTGTTTTATCGCCACCGCTGCCTATGGGTCAGATGCAGTTATCGTTAAACAGTTGCGCTGGTTTCGCGATCGTTTCTTGTTGCCCTACGCTAGCGGGCGCAAGCTCGTTGCCCTATACTACGAGCATTCCCCTGCGTTAGCGACACACATCAGTAGTAATGCGCTGTTGAAAGTGTTGGCGCAAGCGTTGCTACTCTTGCCGTTAGCGATGGTTATGCTCCTCAAATACCCGCTCATCGCACTGCTACTGTTGCTTGCTATGTTCCTCTGCCGCACGAAACGCACTGTCGCATAGCTGTTTTTAAGCTTTGTAATTTTTGAAGTTATATGGATAGAAATGCCGTTAAGGTATCAATCTTACTTGACGCTATTTGCGATTTGGGTCAGCAATGTGTCGGACACATAGCTCCAACGCTCGTCGATCAGCTGTTGACGCGGCAAGCAGGCAATTGCTGGCTGCACATAGCGCAGGTAGTTGCCCTTCTTTGCGTCGATAGTCAAGCGTGCAAATGAGCCGATCGCCTTCAGTTGACGTTGAATGAGTAGGGGCTTCCAGTGATGCATATCAAGGTTAGGGTATTCCTGCTGTAATGAGGCGCAGTAGCTCATGAACAAACCCATACGAACTTCTGGGGCAAGATGCGTGTAGCTGTCAAAGCATAGCGATAGAGGGTCATAGAAGTGTGAACCGATGATAGCATCTTGAAAATCAAGCAACATAATATCATCGTCGCAAACCATGATATTGCGGGAATGGTAGTCGCGATGGACAAAGTGTTTTGAAAATTGCGCAAGGTAGTTGCTAATCGCATGGAAGTCATGGGTAAGACGATCATGCATAGTTGGTGTGAGCTTAAGGAAACGTTCAAGATACATCTTTTGGAAAAATTTAAACTCACGCAAATATGTTTGTGAATCATAGCGTCGCTGACACCAAACTTGTTGTGGGTATTGAGGTATAGTCAGCATTTGTTTTGCGACCGCAAAGCAGTGGGCAAAAAGCTCATTGCGATTCTTGTTGTTGAGCTTGCGGTTAAGGGTGTAATCGCCACCATCTTCAATGATCAGTCCATCTTCAACCGTAGCAACGACATTAGGGCAGTTGATGCCAGCAGCCGTTAGAGTTGCCGCGACCGCTAGCCAATCGTATGTGCCATCATGCACTTGCTTGGCTTCGTTGGCAGGCAGCAGCATGTAGACGAAGGTCTTCTCCCGCGTATGAATGCGTTGGAAACTTCGTTCCGATCCATCACCACCCATCGGAGTGATTTTAGCGATTGGAAGGCTCAACGTATCTTCAATACGACTGGTTGTGTTGTCTGATGCTATGAGCTGGTCGATCATGATAACCCGTTAACCTTGCTACTATTTAACCGCTAACCTCCTTCTAATACAAGCTCTTGTTTGAGACAAAGAGATTGCGGACAGCAGGCCTTTGTGCTACCTCTATACGATGCTCTTTTCAGAGGTAAGAGTATGGGACGGGGGAGTCTTAATAATTCAACAGTAGCATCTTTGAACCGCAAGGAAGTGCTTGAGAAACTGGGTTCAACTAGTGATCTATCCAACACGGATATGCGGCGCGCTAATCTTACGCGGGTAGACTTCTCTGGTTGTAATCTTCAGTTTGCGAACTTTTCCTACGCAAATCTCAAGGATGCTAATTTTTTCAAAGCCGACTTGTCAGGGGCATCGCTGTGGAATGCGAACCTTGAAGGCGCTGACTTCACCAGAGCCAACCTTGAGGAAGCTGACCTTGATTATGCGAAATTGCGTGGGGCAACCTTCTACCGTGCTAACCTACGGCGAGCGGAACTCCCTACTGACCTCGTGCCACGCGAAGATATTCTCTCGTCGGTTAAGCGTGGCGGTAAAGTAGGGTTCCGCAATTAGCAGCGCTGATATTACTGACATCATCGACCGCTTTTTCTCCGATCGCACGACTGACGAAGTTTTAATTAACAGCACCCGTTCAGTTGTCGTCTACACTGCTGGTAAACGCAAAGTCCTGCCCTCCATCTTCGCCAACGAACAGGAGATGGTGCATTGGCTACAGGATTTTTCCTTCTCGCAAGGAGTTCGCCTTGACCCGCTCAAACCATACAGTGGTGGCTATCTACACGAACATAACGTCCGTTGGCACTGCCTGATTCCACCTGTGGCAATCGATGGCGCAGTAGTGTCGCTGCGACGACACGAGTTTACTGCCTTGACCTTAGCTGATTTTAACGACCCGCACAATCTTTGCGACGACTGTCTGACACATGTGCGTGGCTACAAACCTTTGCTGGTCTGCGGCTCAACGTCTAGTGGCAAGACAACCTTTCTCGCTTCGCTACTGCGTGCAGTGTGTCAACAGGAGCGGCTGGCAATTCTTGAATCTATCGTTGAGTTGCCGCTTATGTCATCGCTGTGGATGCGTTGCCAAACACAGGGTGATACAAGTATGGAAGTGTTGATTGAAGAAATATTGCGTCTGCGCCCCGATCGTTTCGTTATCGGAGAAATCCGTGGGCAAGAAATTATCGCCTTTGTCAAAGCTATGACCATTGGTCATCTCGGCTTGTTAACAACCCTACATGCCGAATCGAGCCGCCAAGTGCAGGCAAGGATAAGGTTTCTGCTGTCCTTATACACGAGTTCATTTCAACCAGAAATGCTCGGCGATTCGGTGCATGCCCTTATCCTTCAGCGCGGCGATCCACCGCAGATTTGCGACCTTGCTGAAATAAACATTTAGTTTTTATCATCGACCCTTCTTTTAAATTTAAGCTGGGCAGCTGGATATTTGCGACTATGCCAAAATAAACATTTAAGATTACCTGATAAACAATTACACTGGAGCAAGGTGAGCAAAACATCAAGATAAGCAAGATCAAATACAGCAGATTGAACACAGCAAACATAGGGGGGTAGCAATGTATTGCGGGCGCATGTTAATTTTTTTAATCCTAACGGGAATGTCTCTAATCCAGTGTGAAGCTCAACCAGTTGACGATGTGGAGACCGACACGACTTCACCATCACCGACTTGTAGCGCCGCAGGCTTCACAAAAATTCAAGCGTCAATAGATGATATTTGCGCTGGTTGCCATGATCATGCCAAAGGCTCGTTAACCGATGCCTTCACATCTGATCAAGCGCACAATGTTGCACTACTGACCGCGGCAGGCTACAAGAACGGCAAAAAACTCTATGACTACATCATGAGTGATGCTCATACGGGACAAAGCAATGTCGCAGATGAAGTAGAGGCAGACTACACTGCTTGGTGCGTT
>JAPPIL010000045.1 GCA_028877195.1 Pseudomonadota bacterium | reverse complement strand
TGGAAGAGGGGGGAGGCGCGGAGGGGGGAAAGCCCTCCGCATACTAAAAAGGAGATGTTAGTTATGCAACAAAGCCGGCAACACCATGATTAAGCAACAAAGCGGTCTATTCTCCTGCGACAAATGTTTCTATGGCGGGATTTATTTTGAATTGTGGGAAAACTTTTTTTGCCAGCACCTTGAGATTAGCACGCACATCAATATCTATTGGGGTGGCAAAGTCCATATCACTATACTGATAGAATAAAGCATGCCAGTATTTAGCTAACATGCGTTCATCACGCCCCCATGCGGTTAACGGACTGATTATTCGGCTGACAAGCACTGCCGAGGCAGTCGCAGTCATGACTTGAAAGATATTATTGCCCTTCAGTGCAGTCGTAGTATCCACCATGGTGCGATAGATCTGCTGGTATTGTTCGGCACTGATGGTAGTATCACTTGCCTTGATAGCTTTTATCGCATCTTCTAAATTAACAATGCTCATCTTATTGCTGGCAATCATTTCCTCGTATGCCTCTATTCTTGCGAGCAGTTTTGCTTTGCGCCGTTGTGCTCTTTTGCTTGTCGCGGTCTTAAGTGTGTTCAACTCCTGTCGCAACGCCATGACCTTGTCGCCATAATGCGCAATCAATTCGCGTAGCTTCGCAATTGGCATAGAGGTGTAGCTTTTGCCATCTTTGATAATCACCGCATTGACCTTGATGTTTTCTAAATCCTTTAACAATCGTTCCTTGAGAGCAGGAATATCTTTGCTTTGATTAACGTTCCATTGATAGAGGGCTTTGGCGTTGTGATACATGGTCTTGGTTTCGCTGGCTTGTTTTTCCGCTACTGTTAAAGTTTTTTTGGCTCTCTTCTTGGCGGTTTCTAAACTGTCAATTGCTTTGAAATCAGTGGTGCGCAATAGAGGCACAAAACGACGATTATTCGGGGGAATGCCGTTATCATGGTAATTTTCCAACCGCACCTTTTTTGCTTCCATCAGTCTTTCTTCTACCGAAGCAAGATGCTTCTTGGCATGGCTTAAATTCTCATCAGCTTCTAGCTTGAGCTTCTCAAGACTAGTGATAGAGTTCATATCAATATTTTTATGGCGAGTACGGGCGATGACCTTGAGCAGTTTTTTGCCGATAAAGTAACTCGCCGCCGCCAACAATGCCACACTTACCGCCCACTTCGCCGCACCCGCAACCATAATCTGCGTCCGCTTAACAGGGAAATCATACGGGATAACGGCAGCCTTGCCATCAGCATCAATGAGTGCTGGCATACAGTTAGCGGCGATGTCCTCACGGCTGTAAGCCTTTTGCCACCTACACAGCATTAGATTGAACTCTTTGCCAGTGTCGTCGGTGCGCACGATACCCAATGCCAATGTCTTGTCTGTAACCGCCTTGAGGTCAGCGTCAGGTGCTGTGCCACAAGCAACGAGCAGTAGCACCAATGCAAGGTGAAAAATCTTATGTTGTGATGTGGTTAGCAATGCTCTTCCAACTTCAATTAATAATTAAAACACAGCATATTTCATGTAATTAGTAATAAAACTATATCATTCTATACATGGGACTAACAAGATCGGCGGCAATACAGTCAAGGTTTATTGGTATTAAGCATTTGATATTGCTGATTAAAAAACTATATTTAATTTATTTTTAAAATCAGACGATGTGGTGGCAAGATAGTGATGATGGCAACCAAATGGGAAAATTTATCATAGCTGTGTTGTTATTGCTTGGCTGCGGTGGTGTGAGCGATTACAGCGATGCGGAGCTGTTAGCTGCTGCGGAACAGCAGGTTTCCTACCAAGCGTTGCGTCCCAACAATGAGATGGTTGTCAGCAGTGGTAAGCGGCGAGCCTCTTGGTCATCACCGTTGCAGTTAGCTCTATCGCCTGCTGAAGCAGTGTATCTGGCTGGCCAGTTGTTCGCAGCGGTTATCTATGCTCCAAACAGCTCGCCACCAACCAATAATATGCTGGCACTATATGATCGCGATGGGCTGATGCAGGGGCAAACTGTGCTGGCGCAGTGGCGCACGCATGGCAATATCTTTGCGATTACCGCTAACCCCCAAGCTTCTCACATGTATGCGGAGTTGTTTTTTCTGCGGGCGGCTCGCAGCGTGAGAATCGGTGGTTATGCGCATGGTCGGGTGGTGCAAAGTCAAGAGTTACATGTGGCATCAGCTGGTCGGCAATTGTTGCTTGCTTATGGCGGCAGGAGTATGGATATGGTCGTCAGTTCAAAGTTGCATCAAGAGCAAGTCAATCTCAAAGCGATAGTGGTCAATCCAAGCGGCGATGTCATTCGCTACCTCCAAAGCAAAGACGTTAAACCGCATAAGCTGAACGACCAGTATAGTCGTATCTCATTGCCGCAATTAAACTGCGACGCAGGCGACTTGGTGCTGGTAAGATTAGCAGGACACAACCACGTGCATGAAAGCGACTGCTATTTGATCAAGTAAACATGAAGCTGTTCACCATCTATAGCTGTCATCCATTCATCTCTGCTGTTTAGGTTGCGATAATGTTCGCCGACGACTAGTTTTGAACCATCGCTAAACAGCGCAATGACTTGACCAGATATAGCCGTATTGTCAGGTAATGTTGGTTGCTTGCCGTCCAATTTGAAGTTCATCAACTCATAGATAGGGTTATCTTCGGCATGCTTGTTAGCTAGTAGTTCTTGGGTGTTGATGTCTTCTATAACATACATCAAGCGTGCTTCCTCCAAAGAGGTGAAGTGTGCCGTCTCGCCGTAAATATCTGCGTGCCAAAGCAAAACCCCTTTGATGTCTTTTAAATTCACTTGGTAGCTATTAACGAGCGAGCTATCCTTAACGTTGACCCCATTGTGGGTGAAATTATACGCAACACCGATTTGCTTCGTGCCGTCGCGGTTTTCAACCAACACAACCTTGTCATGGTAATGTTTTGGAGTAAGACCATTATCAGCGACAAACTTCATCGTCTGGTTCGCGTATATCGCATGGGCAGGGGTGAGGAGTGAGTTTTTAAGTTTGGCAACTAAAGCACTGTCGGTCTTGCGTGTGCCGAGCCGATCGCCGAGGAATATGTCTTCCAAAAACAGAGCACGCAACTCTGGAGCAACAGTCGTCGTTGCAACCACTTTCGGTAAGTTGATCGCCGCAGCATTTATACTGACTATGCAGACGATACTGATAATTAAAGAATTGAAGCTGTTTATTTTGTGGCTCATCTTGTTGTTTCCTTAAGTTCCTATAACTCATGGCTGATTGCCTGATACTTACCGCACAGGACATCATCAATGCCACATGCGAGGTGGACATACATAAACAAATTTAATTTTTCTAGTGGTAATGGAAGTTTAGTTATGCTCGGTAATGTTAGCTCCAAGCCCCTGTAGTTTAGCGATGAGGTTGCCATAGCCACGTTCAATCTGTGCGACATTATCTATACGGCTCTCGCCATTAGCGATCAGTGCCGCCATCAACAGTGCCATACCTGCCCGCACATCAGGCGATGTGAGGTGTGCAGCCGTGAGATGCGATGCCCCGCTGATAACTACCCGATGTGGGTCGCAGAGAACGATGTTTGCTCCCATCGCTAACAACCCGTCGATGAAGAACATGCGTCCCTCAAACATTTTTTCAAAAAAAACGATCGTCCCCTGTGCTTGGGTTGCCGCCACAATCGCGACCGACATCAAGTCAGTCGGAAAAGCAGGCCAAGCACCGCTGTAGATAAGTGGGATACGATTGCCAAGATCGTTTTTTATCGCTAAGGCTGAACTCTGAATCCGTAAGCTTTGCTGTTTCTCATCGCATTCGGTATGGATGCCGAGTTTGGTTAAAGTCTTGATAACAAAGCGCAAGTCAGCAATGTTAACCCGCTCAATAGTTAAATCACCACCGCCGATTGCGCCCAAGCACAAGAAGCTACCGACCTCCATAAAGTCAGGCGACAACTCATGCTCCGCCCCATGCAGGCGATCAACCCCCTGAATAGTAAGACAATTTGAACCGATACCTGCTATCTGCGCACCCATCGCAACGAGTAAATTACATAAGCCAACTACATGCGGCTCACAGGCACAATGACGGATAACTGTTGTTCCCTTGCCCAACACTGCGAGAAGAATGATGTTTTCAGTGGCGGTAACGGAAGGCTCATCAAGGTATATCTCACAACCGCGGATATGATTGATTTCACCCTTGATGCCATGCTCAAGCGTCAGACGACCACCCAATGCGGTGATACCATCCCAATGTGAGTCAATGCGCCTTGCCCCGATAACATCGCCGCCTGGCAACGGTAGGTTAACCTTGCCAAACCTTGCCAACAGCGGGGCAAGCAATAGAATAGAAGCTCGCACTTTAGCGCAAAGGTCGCTGCTCGGCTCATAGCTGTGAACAGAGGCACTGTTGCAGACGAGGGTCTCATCATCACGCCAAGAGATTTGCGCACCAAGATGACGAAGAATATCGCATAACACCAGAACATCACCGATCTTCGGCACTCTGGTGAAGATAACATCGGCATCGGTAAGGAGGGTCGCCGCTAAACAAGGGAGGATCTCATTCTTATTGCCAGCAGGGGTGATTCGCCCCGCAAGCCTCTGCTGCCCAACGACAGTATAGGATTTGCTCATGCTTGCTCTGTTTTTAAATCAAGATGTTGCCGCCACTCGCAACAGGTCATAATCAGCACAGGGGAATGGAATCTTAAGTGCTACCTGCATGTTTGGTTGAGCGGTAGCGAGCGTTTGTTTATCACGCACATCTCTCATCTCCTCTAGAGTAAACGCTTTTGGTTTTGAGTCATCAGGGCAGATAATTTCTAACTTATCACCGATATTGATCTTCTCGTGAATCGTTGCTTGATACGTATGAGGGCGCACTTGTTCTTGCTCATGCCCAGATGCCACTTGCAAAAAACCGACATACTTGTGCGTGCTGGTATAGCCGCCATTGCGGTTTTGAAAATCACCATCCAGCTTGCCATGATAGAAGCCAGCAGTATAACCGCGATGACTGAAGCTTTGCAGTTGCTGCAACCAAGCTGGGTCAAATTGAAAATCACCCGCCAGATAACTATCCACCGCGGCACGATAAATTTTGGTCGTCAAAGCACAGTAAAGCAAGCTCTTCATCCGTCCCTCAATCTTCAACCCCGTTGCCCCCGCGTCAAGTATTTTATCGATGAATTCAATCGTGCACAGGTCTTTGGAATTATAGATATAAGAGCCAGTGTCATCCTCGTAGACGGGATAATACTCGTTGGGACGCTTCTCCTCGACGAGATGATACTTCCAACGACAGGTATTTGAACAGACACCGCGGTTGCCATCACGTTCAGAGAAGTAACTGGATAAATTACACCGCCCCGAATAGGTCATGCACATCGCCCCATGCACAAACACCTCAAGCTCTAATTCAGGCACTTGGTCTTTTATCTTTCGTATTTCGGTCAACGACAGTTCACGCGCTAACACACAACGCTTCGCACCAAGCTTGTGCCACATGCGAGCACTGCGCCAATTGGTAACACTTGCTTGCGTGCTGACATGCACAGGCAACTGCGAATGCTCTCGCACTAAATCAAGCACCCCCAAATCAGCGACGATTACCGCATCAACCTTGAGCTCATCCAGCTTGCGGATGAACTTCGGTAAAGCACGCACCTCACGATCATGTGCGAGGATGTTAAGAGTGATGTAAATTTTTTTCTGCATGGCATGCGCATGGGCGACCGCACTCGCAAGTTCAGTAAAAGAAAAGTTGCTTGATTTAGCGCGTAGATTGAAGCTCTTGCCGCCCAAATATACCGCATCCGCCCCGTAGCGATAAGCAACGTGTAGCTTATCAATACCGCCCGCAGGGGCGATAAGTTCGGGGCGGGCGTAATTAGCCTGCTTGTTCATCCGTGGTTGTAAACTCCTTGCGCATGCGTTCTTGTAAAACCTTAAACTGGGGCGGCGTATGACTGCCATACTTGCCAAAGTGGTCGTCAAGGTCGTCGAGTTCTTCAAGCCAGTCCTTCTTAACGACGGCGAGAAGCTGGTCGCGATCAGCATCGCTAACACCATCAAAGTCTATATCATCAATGTTGGGTAGATTGCCAATCGGTGTGTGTTGCGCATCAACTTTGTTTTCACAACGCTCAACGATCCATTTCAACACCCTGATGTTGTCGCCAAACCCAGGCCAAGCAAACTTGCCTTGCGCATTCTTCTGAAACCAGTTCACTTGGAAAATACGAGGTAAGTTCTGCGACTTGTCTTGGAAACTTAACCAATGTTGCCAGTAATCACCCATGTTGTAGCCACAAAACGGCAGCATCGCCATCGGGTCGCGGCGCAATGTGCCGACTTGCCCTGTAATCGCAGCGGTCGTCTCGGATGCCAACGTCGCGCCCATGAAGATGCCATGCGTCCAGTCAAACGCTTCTGCTACCAGTGGGTTCAACGTTGAACGCCGACCGCCAAAGATAATCGCCGATAACGGCACACCTTGCGGGTCTTCCGCCGCAGGGGAATAGGTCGGGCAATGCTTGGCCGACACGGTAAACCGTGCGTTTGGATGCGCAGCTGTGCCGACACCACCCCAAGGGTCGCCACGCCAATCAATTTGTGGCTTACCCTTTGTCTTACCTTCCCACCAAGGCTCTCCCTCGCTAGTCAATGCTACGTTAGTAAAGATGGCATCGTGGTTGAGCATGTCATTAGCAATCGGGTTGGTGTTTTCATTGGTGCCAGGCACAACGCCAAAATAACCAGACTCTGGGTTCATCGCCCACATGCGGCCATCTTCGCCCAAACGTAGCCAAGCGATGTCATCGCCAACCGTCCATATCTTGTAATCACGGTGCTTTTCGGGTGGGATAAGCATCGCAAGATTGGTCTTGCCACAAGCGGAAGGGAACGCCGCCGCGACATAATGGGTCTTGCCCGCATGTTCAATCCCTGCGATCAGCATATGCTCTGCTAGCCAACCACCATGCTTGGCTTGCCAACTCGCCAGCCGCAATGCATGACACTTCTTGCCTAGTAAAGCGTTGCCACCATAACCTGAACCGATGCTTTTGATCAGTAGTTTCTCTGGGAAATGCATGATGTAGCGCTTGTCAGGGTCAAGGTCAGCGGTTGAATGCAGACCACGCACGACATCAAACTTGTTGGTCTTGATCTTTTCTAATGCTTTATCACCGATGCGAGTCATGATGAACATGTTGGCAACGACATAAAGACTGTCAGTCAACTCAATGCCCAACCCAGAATGTGGCGAGTCGATCGGCCCCATACAGTAGGGAATCACATACATCGTGCGACCCTGCATGCAGTTGCGGAACACACGGTCAACCTTCGCATGCGCCTTGTCAGGGTCAAGCCAATTATTGTTCGGCCCCGCAGCTTCAGGTGTGTTGGTGCA
Source organism: Pseudomonadota bacterium (assembly GCA_028877195.1). Lineage (GTDB taxonomy): Bacteria > Bdellovibrionota_B > Oligoflexia > Oligoflexales > JAPPIL01 > JAPPIL01. The sequence continues at coordinate 6,480 of JAPPIL010000045.1, read as the reverse complement.
GACATAGGTCTTGTGTTCGGTGCGTGCGACATCGCTGGGATGCGAGCGGTAGAGATGACAGTTCTTGTAGCCAGGGGCAGTGATCGGCAAAATCTCCCCCCGCTTGGCCATCGCTGCCAAAGCATTGTTATGCTCTTCTTGGGAGCCATTACACCACACTACCTCTTTGGGATTGGTGAGCTTGACGACATCGGTAATCCAGTTTTCTATTTCAGCAAATTTCATTTCCACTCTCTAATTTAAAGTTCAACTTCAGAGACATTATGATGTTCTATCAGAAAAAGAGTAGTTATACTAGCAGGGTATTGCTTGGAGAAGGCTGTGTAAGCAAAGCGTATGTATTTAGCAAATCTGGGCAGCTGTATTCGCCAACATAGCTATGTGCTAACTAGAGGTGTGATTATTCAACAGAGCCAGGAAGGTGGCTAGCAAGCGGACTAGGAGGTGGGTTTGGGAGGATTGAATGTGCCAAAGGGCACATGCGGGTATATGACCTCCCAAAAACAAACAGTCCTTCTGTGCAGCCGTACTTGCCAACATAGCTATGTGCTAACTAGAGATGTGATTATTCAACAAGGCCCATGGGGAGATCTATTCTTGCCTTTGACCGATGATGGCATTTATTTTGAGTATTGGGAAACTAGCCCTAACCCACATGATAGTCATGCCCACCCTCTCACCCTGATCAACGGTTATGCGCGCAGCATGAGTGATTTTCGGTCTCTTGCCCGTTCCCTGCAAAGAGCAGGCATCGCGGTCATCATGCTTGATAACCGCACGACTGGCAAAACGACCGCCCCTGCCCCCTTTACACTGCCGATGTTAGCAAACGATGTTGTGTCTGTGTGGGATAGCTTGGGTATTAGCAAGGCACATGTGCTCGGTATCTCAATGGGTGGGGCAATCGCCATGACCGTAGCTGTGCGGCATCCACAGCGTGTGGCAAAGCTCGTGCTGGTTTCTAGCTTTAGTCAGCGCAGCTACGAAGCACATACCGATACTGAAGAAGAACTTGAACAGGTGCGAACAAGAATCATCAATTCCGTTGCCCCTTGCTTTTACCAAAAGAACAAACCCCTGATGCATGCCCTTGCCAAGCAAGCCGCCGCCCAGATATGTGCAGGCACGCATCGCCCCCAAACACAAGCATTACACAATTACAATGCTAGCCAGCAACTTGCCGATGTCCGTTGCCCGACACTGATCATTCACGGTGATAAAGACAACATCGTGCCCCAACAAGAAGCCGAGAGCTTGGCGACAAGCATCAACGCCGCCAAGCTAGTTATCATCAAAGAAGCTGGACACATGCTGCTGATGGAAAAGCATAGTGCGCTGTTGGCAGAAGTTGTAAACTTTATCAAAAGCTAGGGAGGCATGGCTTTAACGAATATTGGCAAACACTACTACACAGAAAGACCGCTTGCCATCTCCCCTGTTGCCATTTTGCCGACATAGGTAGGGACATGCGGTTTGAGAAGGAAGTTAACGCTCTGCACCGCACTTTTATCAAGCGCCAGTGTCGTGGCATTGACATAGCGGTCGATATAATCATCCCCCTGTTGAACGTTAATCGGGGCGTTGGAAGTCGCAAGCGCTTTCTTCAAAGTCGCCTGACGGTCGCGCAAACCATGTGCTATACTATCTCTAACCACTGCCGCAAGCTTCTCCTGCTCACGACGCGGCAAACGATTGCTGATAACATTACCCCCCAACGGTAACGGCAGTTGAAAATGCTTGCGCCACGCTTGCGCTAAATCTAACACAACCCGCACTTTGGTATCGTCATCGCCACCACTAGCAAGCTGTAATTCATGAATCAAAACCCCAGCATCAACCTCGCCAGCTAACACCGCAGGCATGATAGCAAGGAAATGCATGTGCCGCGGCTGATAATCTCGCAACAAGCGTTGGCAAACAAGACTGACGGTCGTATCTTGCCCAGGCAACGCTAAACGCACACCGTTTAAATTTTCAGGTAATGCCTTGTCTCTGCGGGCAATAACTACCGGGCCATGCTCTGCTGCCACACTCGTGCCAACAGTCAGCAAACTATAGTCCGTTGCGATTTGCGGATAAAGAGCGATGCTGATAGCAGTAATATCAAACTCGCGGCGTTTTGCGCACTCGTTCAGTTCTTGAATATCGCCACGATAAAACTCAAACCGATACTCATCCGCACCAGCGACCAGCCCTTCCTCTAAAGCAAGATACATAAAAGCATCATCGCTATCAGAACTGTAGGCAATGCTTACCCGCTTCAAAGCATAACCTCATACACATTAGTAGTTCCATAATGGGAACGAATTTTTTGTAACTGCTGTTTTGCCTTGTCGGGCTGCAACAGTGCTAACACACAACCACCGCCGCCTGCGCCCGTTGATTTCGCCGCCAAGACTCCATAGGTTTTGAGGCGTTCAATTATCTTAATCAAGTGGCTAGTCGTAACACTCGCCTCCCGCAACAACCCATCGATGTAACGCATCGCCTCCGCAACAGCCATGATATTGCCTTTCGCAAGCGCTTTCGCAACAATCGCCGCACAGTTAGAAAACTTTTGCACGCTGTGGCTGGTAAAATAAGGCATCGCACGCTTGACCATTACTTTAGTCGAAGAGCGCACACCGCTATCTACCAGCACAAAACGCCAACGATGCTTGCCCTCGATGGGAGCGATAGTAATTTTTTGCGGTGGCATATTCTTTTGAAAAAGTATCGGCGCTCGACATGAAACCACTGCCGTGTCCAACCCCGATGGACTACCGTGAAAACGTGCTTCAAGATGATTGGCAAACCTCGCAACTTGTGTGTCGCTCAAGTCCTTGCCGATCCACGAGCTCATCAATCTGACCAATGCAACGCAAACCGCCGCCGATGAACCAAGCCCCGCACCAACGAGAGAGTTGGTGGCAAACTTAACCTCAAACGGAAAAGGCGTGATGTGGAGAAGCTTGAAAGCATCGGCGACAACTTTGCGAAGTTGTAAAGGGCGATGTTGGTTGCTTCCTGATGGTGGTGGTGCAGCGATGAGTTTCAGTTCGGTGCGCAGGGTTGGCAACGGTATCGCCACTGCCTTTGCGCCGTAGATAACCGCATGCTCACCAACGATAATCGCCTTACCACAGGCAGTATTACTGGCAAAGGCCATCATCTTGTCAGGATTGGTAGTTGATTGTTTCAACAGCTAGCTCCATAGAGTATGTTGCTCGACATGTTGGTTTAATTGCTGTCTTGCCCCGCAGGTCTTGAGTGCAGGCGCGGCACAGCGCCAATTTTGTCTACTATTATCATAAAGTTATGGAAATTGCGCTGAATTTTTTGTCGTATCTGCTCTGCAACATCGGCTACGCAAATGATGTGCACTGCCGCCCCTGCATCGACGGTAAAGTAAGCGGGGAGGTTATCTCGTTGACGGCAAGCACGCACAAAAGCCAGCAGGTCATAGAGGTCTTGAGTTAAGTAGGAAAGCGGCGGAGTTGAAGTTGCCATCACTTGGATAAATTCCAACGCCTCTGCTTCTATCAACATACCGAGTTGCACAAAATCATGTTGCTGTAAAGCTTGACGAAAGTGCTTTATCTTCTCTGGCATGCCTTGTCTACGCACTGTGAATAGTGGGCTTGTTTGGGCAAGAGCATGACCTGCGCTTGAACTGATGTCTTTGCTAACAGGGGATTGTGCACAGACGATGACATCAGCAAGTTGCCAGTCATTAGCAGGCATCAGCTGATATGTGCGTTGTGTTGCAGGGCTATCACCACGTTCCCACTGCACAATACCACCCCAAAAACTGCGACAGGCACTGCCTGAACCTTGCCGCGCCAACGCCGCTAGTTTCGCAAGCGGGTAGCCTGCCGCTGCAAGTTCAGTAAGGTTTGAACTCCGTGTCCAGCAAGCAAGGGCAGCAATAGTGAGAGCAGCCATACCACTAGCGCTACTGGCGATACCGCAAGCCAAAGGAAAGGTATTGTGGCTGTGAATCTCTAGTGCTTGTTCCACACCAACGATTGTGCGCAAAAACTGTAGATGTCGGTATATCTTGCGACCATGTTTGCTATCAGTGTTGAGGTATTCACCATGCAAATAGACGCGATCATCGCTGCTGTCTGTAGCTTGCGTGATGGTTTCGCATTTACTCAAAGTCATCGAGATCGAGTCATTGCTTGCCCACTGCTTGCCGTCTTTGCCCCAGTATTTTAGAAAAGCGATATTGCTCGGTGCATTGGCAACATATTGTATCTTTGGTTGCTGCGAGGAGTTTTTGGGCATGCCTCACGCCTCCCCGTAATGACCAGCACTACTTGAACTTGCGAATTTTTGCGACCATCGCTTTGATCTCTTCGGGACTTAAAATAGCACCGAAGGCAGCCATTGAATTGTTCAATCCGACTGCTTCCCCACCTGCTGCGATAGCTTGATAGATACGCTCATCATCGGTATCTTGCTGCCATTTACTGTCGCTGAAATCACGCGGCTTCGGGGTGAGAGCCTGTCCTGCGATACCATCGCCTTTCCCTTGCGCCCCATGACAATTGCTACAAAATTGCTGATATTTCGTCGCAACGACCGTCGCGATATCAACTTCACCAACATCTTGACTGGGAAGCTCACCTTTTGCGGTTAAGGTTTGAAGAGGACGATGAGCAAGGCGACGTTCCTGCTCAAACTTATCCCAATGCGGGGTGGGGTCATACTGCTCCAAACAAGAGACCAGTAGCAACGATATCAACGCCAAGAAAAAATTCACACCACAACCAACACTAGAATAAGCAGCGAAGCGCAGTTTATCAAACCAAGCACCTACGGGCAAGATGTCGCTTACAATTGCCGTGTAGTTGAGTTTTGTTGCATAAGTAACGCCTTTCTCCACATACAAAACTCCACATTACACATTATCTTGAAAACAGCATTGCGATGGTATATCTAATCAGACTTCGGTTTTGTGTCGCCAATAGTCAGTAGCATTTGAGATGTTAGAAAGGGCAAGCACAGTTGGCTGACTTCAATCTGATGCCAGTCCCAAAGGTTTTGATCGTTCAGGTCGGGATATTTATCGCCAATACTTTTGTCATCAAGAAACTTGTCCTTGACCCGTATCGGAAATTAAAAGAACGTCGGCAAGCGTTGACGGAGCGTCGTCATCAACAAGCACAGCAACGCATGCAAGAACTAAACACTAAACTGACCAACTTACGTGCACGGCGACAACAAAAACTTGCGGAACTAGCCGCATGGCGACGGCAACAGCAGGAACAAGATCAACAGCAACGACTAGAAGCTTTACGCACCGCACATACCAAGTCCGAAACAAAAATCAGTGCGAAAAAGAAAGCGATCAAAAAAGAGTTTGATCAAGAGTTTGCCAACAGCATCAATGCTGTTGATAGCTTGAGCGAACAGATACTTGCAAAAATCTTACAGAGGACGGATTGGAAGGCGTAAACATCCTAACGGGCTTACTGTTCCCGTTGATTAATTTTCTCCTGTTTTTGACCGCACTAGTGGCTATCGCTCGCAAACCTCTAATCAATTTCGCCAAAGCCAAGCGGGAAGATTTCCTGCGCAAGATTCACGCGGCCAGTAGCACCGCCGATGAACTGACGCAGCTGGAAGCCGCCGTGCAAAAAGAAGAGACCAGCATCGCCACCGAAGTAACCGACATCACGACCAAGACTAAACAGTCCACAACTGATCATAGTTCTGCCTTTGCTAAAGAGACGACAGCAATGGTGGCACAACTTCAGCTTGAGACTGATCAAATTATCACCGCCTATCGTCAGGAGATGCATGCCCAGCTTCAGCAGCAGATACTTGCGGCCATTGAACAGAGGTTGGTCAACGAACTACCGAAACATGACGAAGTGGGTCGCAGCAATGCCAACACTAAACTGGCACAGGCAACGTTATCATGAACATCGCTAAACGCTACGCCCGCGGTCTCTTTGCGTTGGGAGGATATGAACGAGCTACGACCTTAGCGGAACTTGGCGAAGCTTTTGCTAACCCCGCAGTCGCAGCTATTTGGGCGAATCCTGCCGTTTCTGCCAGTAAACGCAAACAGTTGTTAGCAAACATTATCGCCGCCATCGCTCCTGACGACACGTATTTGAAACGTTTCTGCATGCTCCTCCAAGAGCAGAACCGTGTGAACTTCTTGCCAGCTATTGCTCGTGTTTACCAGCAGTTGGTAAAGGAACAGCAGGGTATTGTTGCGGTCGAGGTGCAGAGTGCCAAGACTTTAACTGCTGATGAACAGCAAGATATAAACACCGCCATGCAAACAAAACTCAACGCCAAATTAGAGATAAACTTTAGCGTCAACCCGACACTGCTCGGCGGTATCATCGTGCGTTGGAATCATTATATGCTTGATTTTAGTTTGAAAAGCGAACTGCGTGCCATCGTCCAATACGCGGGCAAGTGATGGCGCAAGTGGCACGGACAGATAATGGGTGGGAATGTGAGTAGTCTAAAAGTCAG
>JAPPIL010000130.1 GCA_028877195.1 Pseudomonadota bacterium | reverse complement strand
GGCTTTGTTGCATAACTAACATCTCTCTTTTTTGCCTAGCCGCCAAGTAAAACTAAATCCAAAAAAAAAACACCGAACTCAAGTGTAATGAGGCCCAAAAGCAGACAAGTAATTGGGCGTAGCCCAACAAGCTTGCTTGATCTTTCCGAATGAGCGCAGAGTTTAGCTGACCGAAAGTCGCTTAATAGTCTGGTGAATAGATAATTTGGAGGATTACATGTTCTGGTCTGCTGTCCATCATAAACAGGAGGTTATAATGAGAAGTTTCGCTTTAATTAAATTGTTAACAGTATCACTTATCTTGGGTGTCGCAGCCTGTAAGCCATTGCATCGGCAAGAGCATACCAGTGAGGCTAGGGTTATTTCTGGTGCTAGCTTGAATAAGCTTAAGAGGCTGATCAAAGCAATTATTCCTGATGACACTCGATCAGGAGAGAAGCTCTATAGAATGGCGACAAGATTGTTAAGCGATGAGCAGTTTTCGGCAATGGTGATGTTGAGTAATGCACAGCTTAAGGCAATAAGGAAGCTGGATAATATACTTGGAGTAAGGTATCTGGATGATGAGCAGCTTGAGGCAATAAGTCGGCTGGATGATAGGCAGGTTGATGTGATACATATCTTAATAGAACTGAAGTCTTTTGACTAACCAAACGCTAGGTGTGAGGAGATGAAGAAGTCAGCCTAGCGCCCACATGCTATACTCCCTGCATGGGCAGACGAGGCTTGCAACGATTTGCTACTAAAGTTTACGATGCTTATTGATCTCAAAATCCCCATTTTCTCACTTGCACGGCGGTCATACATATGAGTTGCCCCCTGAATATGAGTGGTTATGGTTTGGTGCTTCTAGTGTTAGCAATTTCTTTTTGAGTTCAGTGCCTGCACGGTAGCCGCCAAGGTTGCCGCCGCTGGTCAACACACGGTGGCATGGGATAACGATTAAAACGGGATTAGTTGCCAATGCTCGACCAACAGCACGAGCGGCATGTTTATTGCCTATTTTGCGAGCGACATCTTGGTAACTGCAGACTTGACCGTAGGGAATGCGTTTGACGGCTTGCCAGACTCGCAGTTGAAACTGGCTAGCATCAGACAACGCTAGGGGGATCGTTGTAAAATCTACCTGTGATTGCCCGTGCAAATAGGCATTCATCTTTTGTCGCAACACCGCCAAGAACTGTGGGCTGTCTGATGTTGAGGGCATTGATTCTGATGCTAGCGGCATATCACTAAACTCAATACTCACTACTCCAGCATCGGTATAAGCTATCGTCAAGCGATGGGCAGGCAAGTGTGATATGTGTGTCAAAGTTGTCAAGTCTCTCCCCAATAGCACCGTAGCATGTCTAAATACCTATAGCTAAACCGAAATTAACTTATATCCAACTAAAACTAACACCAAAAAAAAAAACACACCGATCAGCAAGGCAAAGACTTACTGACCAATAAGCTATTGAAGTTTAACTCGTCTTGATTTAGCTGTAATCATAGTTAGATAGGGCATAGAGATGATTACTCCCCATGCAGATCCATTCACCCATTTCAATGCTTGGTTTGACAAAGCTGAGAGCGATACGAGCATTGATGCTGAAGCGATGGCACTGGCGACCGCTGCCAACGATGCTAAACCCTCTGTGCGGATGGTTTATTTTCGCGGCATGTCAACTGCCAAACAGATAAAGTTTTATAGCAACTATAACAGCCGTAAAGGACAGGAGCTGGCGACCAATACTCACGCCGCACTCTTGTTTTACTGGTATCCTCTCAATCGTCAAATCCGCATTGAGGGCACAGTCAAACGTATGTCAGCAAAACAGTCTGCTTCATACTTTGCCAGCCGTCCGCTTCCAAGTCAGGTCAGTTCCTATCTCTCCCAGCAAAGCCGCCGTATCAAGTCATACCAAGACTTTGAACGACAGTTTGCCGCCAAATTAGCAAAAACAACCACGTCGCTCGCATGCCCATCACATTGGGGTGGATACCTCTTAACGCCCGATAGATTTGAGTTCTATTGTGGACACCCACACCGCCTCAATGAACGCCTCATCTATGAACACAGCAATGATGTCTGGGATATTTTTAACGTATCTCCCTGAGCAACCGCGAGATAATGACAAAAGTTTGCCTTTACTGACACTTGCCAAAACGCTCGCCAAAGAACGCATGCGTATCGCTAACTACTAGCCAGCGATAACAGCCTCTGCTGAAGTCTAGTTTGTCTTTGAGGATAAAGCTCGCGATACCACTGCCATTATTGATCGTCAGGCGACGATGTTTTCTCTTCGTGCTCTTTAGTGCTAACTCACGCCCATACAAGGTTTGCAGGTGAAGACTGACCACTACCTGTTCTTGTGTCTGCTTGCTAGTTATTCCGTCAACCTCAAGCGTTACCGAGACATCATCGTGTAAAACTTCCCAGTTCAAACTACTCGGTCTAACTGTAAACAGCGCTCGTACACGGTCATGGTGTTTCTGTGCCACCAAGTAGAGTTCATCCATTGCATCGGTGAAGAACAGTCCATCAAACCTTTGCACTCGCCTTCGGCTGTGGTCATTATCACCATGCGATAACTTCCCTTCAACACGAGAGAGAACATAGATATTGCGTCCATTCTTATCCTCCGCTCGTAAAGACACATAGTTGTGATAGTTAGAAACACTGATGACAAACAATTCTCCGACCTCTTTCACTATCGGCGTAGTGCTAGACGATGGAAACGGCGTAGGTGTTGGACTTGGTGTTGGGCTTGGTATTGGACTTGGTGTTGATCTTGGATACTGCGGGCGCTCTGTTTGGTAACGCGGCGGTCTCTGCGTCGGACGATTAGGTCGCGCAGTCGGATGCTGCGGTCTTCGCGTTGGATAACTTGTCGGTCTCGTCGTTGGATAACGCGTCGGTCTCGTCGTTGGATAACGCGTCGGTCTTGTCGTTGGATAACGCGTCGGTCTTGTCGTTGGATAACGCGTCGGTCTTGTCGTTGGGTAACGTTTTGGTGGCGTAGTTGTTTCGTGTCGATTAGGAGACCGTTTGCTATTAAAGACTATCTCAAGAATGCCTTGCAAAATAGTCGCAACCCCACTTCGTTTTGAACCAGGATAACCGCCAGGGGTGTATGTATAACTACCGTTGTTGTTTGTGCCAGGATATTCAGTGCCAGGCATCGTCGTCGTCTGTGTCGTTGGGTTAGTGTATGTTGGCATTGGCGTAGGTGTGTAAGTAGGTGTCGGTGTATACGTGCTTGTCGGTCTATCACCATTGTCTACTTCCGTAAGTTCAGCATCTTTGGAAGGACAGCCCGCTAATATAAGAATAAAAAATAAAACCGCTAGTTTCATGCCACCATTCCAACTAATTCTTTTTACGCTCTGCTTCTGCCGCTTTTTCCCAAACCTTTTGACTACGACCAAAGCGATCGTAAGTTATCCAAGGGTCTTGGCTTACGCTGCAGGTATCATCTAATTGACAATCATCATCACACTTCGCTGCCACCCGCTCACAACCACCGCCATGCAAATCACGATACCTGTAGTCAACGAAGTAGCCGCCCTCATTCATGCAAGCATGATAACGTAACTTACAACTGTCCGTGTTACCGTTGCCTCTGCCATTGCCTCGGCCTCTATCCCTGTCCCTATCACCCCGACCATGTGAACAGTTGTGATACTCACGCTTACAAGTCTCATGCATAGAGAGACAGCCATCGTATTTCTGATTGCATTCACGGTAGAAGCGAGCACTGTCCACACAACTGCGTGGCTCCGCTTCCTTTTGACAGCTCCACCGACACGACCAGCGACAATACTTCTGCAGCTTGTTATGATCCTGCCCTTGCCGCTGCAAACAGGTAGGCACAGCTTGCACGCACTCATTGTATGTTCTGCGCCCAGCCATCATCCGCAACCGCTCATACTCAATGTCAAAATCCAAATTTGATTGCTGCACAGGCACTGTAGAGGTTGGCGTTGGATTAGGTGAATGAGTAGTCGTCGGAGTCGGATCAACTGACGGATTGACACCATCATCATCCTGACCACAGGCATAGATAAGCAAAACAATCGCTATTAAAGTTGTCATAAAAACTTTCATGACTAGCGCTTCGGATTTGGTTTGTTTTTCTTTAAATTTAATTTGAATGATAACAGCTAATGCTTGTGAAAGCGCTTGATGATGCACGGAACTTTGTCGAATTAATTTTTCATCGCGATACAAATACTCGCTTGTGAAGACAAAATTTTTGTGCAACTATTGCTTCATAATGATCTGCAAATTTAGTTATTACGAGTATAAATACTCCGTCCCGAATGAAAAGCTTGCCTATGTTGAATCATTGCTTGAATCATTTGCGGGTGGCACAGACCCTTTCCCTATTGGGTATGTTGACTCTGTTTACTACGACACGGTTGATCGCAGGTGTTTCTACGAGTGCCTCAATGGTGAAAGTGCTAAACGCAAATTTCGTATCAGGGGTTATGCTGACGGCTTGTATAGTCAGTTGCATCAGAAGGAGAAGCTTCTCTCTGGGGTTGGCAAGTTTAAATCCAAACTGATAGAAGTGTCGCTACGTGATAACTACCCACCTGATTGGGAAAGTCTTGCCCCTGTTGATGCCGACGATGAAAACTTTCATAAGATAAGGTCGCTTGCTTCGCAATATGGTCTGTTGTTGCCGTCGGTGCGAGTTCGTTATCAACGCCGACGCTATCGCACATTTGATTTCCGCATGACCCTTGACACGAACATTGAAATTTACGGCTACGATAATTGCGGCACAACTGGTTGCACGATATTACCTTACCATGTGCTTGAGGTGAAAACTTACAAACGCAGACCCCGCCTGCCGTTTATGGGACTAGTTAAACTTCCGCAGGTGTCTTTCTCTAAATTTTATTTGGGCATTTCGGCAATAGCGAGTTAAGTAAACACAAGGTGATAACATGGAAAGTTTTTTAGAAGTATTGAGTCAGAAAGAGCTTTGGCAAACGACTGGCAATCTCAACATCGTCTCGTATCTTTATATCCTGCTTATCTCGCTGACGTTTGGAATTATTTTGTCGGTTGTCTATCATCTGTATTTTCAGGACAATGAGCCGCAAGATGCCAGCTTGTCGCGTAGCCTCGTATTGCTTACGCCATCGTTAACGACAATTTTTTGGATGATTCAATTCAGCATCCCGATGTCGTTGGGTTTGTTGGGCACTTTGTCTTTCGTGCGTTTCCGCACACCTGTCAAACGTTCTGAAGATGTTGCATTCATCGTTATCGCGCTGACGGTTGCTATCTCTTGTGCGGTTGATCGTTATTTGGTTGGGGTGGTCTTTATTGTTTTGCTGATCGCTTATGCGACGTTTCGCAACTCGTTCTTTATGCGTCCGACGAGCCGTCGCTTTGCGGTGATAACTGTGAACACCAAGAGCGGCATTGCGTTGCAGGAGTTGCAGGCACAGGTTGGCAAGATATGTAAACACTGTGATTTTGTCAGCGCTCGCAACTATGATGGCATCAGCTCATTTGTGTTTAACATTCCACGTTTTACCGATAAGATGTATGAAACACTTGTTAGTAGTCTTGCTGCGCATGATGAAGGCGTGCGTCTCAATGTCTTCTTTCCTAATGAGCGTTTAGGTTCTTAATTGGCAACACCTCGTCCTAAAAAAATATTCATCCGTATGTTAGCGATTGTTATCGGGTTAGGGTTTATCTTTGTGTTGAGTGTCTTGCGTCATAGTGGGACGAAGTTTACCCCAACAGGTGGCACGTGGCTACAGATTCAAGCTCGGCATCAAATACCGTTGCTGGAGTTGTCAGGCATCGCACGGTTTGGCGATAAGCTTTATCTCGTTGGCGATAAACGCCCAGAGCTTGCGGTCGTTGATTATGCGACGATGGAAGTTTTGGAACAGATAGACTTCTCACCTCTCTTGCAGCAACGATTTTCTCTTTGCCTTGCCGCCCAGAATCGCAGTTGCGACAACATGCTAAAGGCTTTGGCAACGCAGTGGGAGGGAATCTATGTTGATGACAATGGCATCGCTATTCTACAGGAAAACAGCGGCTCGGTACTTGTCTTTGACTTACAGATGACGGCTACCAAGGAGCATATTCTGGTTGATTATCGCCACGACAAGGACGCACAAGAGAACGACAACTCACTTGGCGAGGGATTGTTAATCGATGCTGACAGGGTGCTGATCGCCAAAGAAAAATCACCGACTGCGATTATGGAGTTTACCGTCGCTAAACAAACGCACCACACTGGCATTATTCGCAAGGAAATGCAGGCGACGCACACATGGCTACTCACATCTGAAGACAAGCGTTGTGATTTAAGCGACCTTGCCCCTGACCCGCACGGTAGTGGTTTGTATGGCATCAGTCAAACTTGCCACTCTATCTACAAGTTTAAAGCATTAAGCAAGGACTATGATAAGCTGATAGTTGAGCGACAGTGGCGCATTCCAGACGAGGTTATCGCCCCTGAAGCGCTACTCGTAAATGCTGACGGCACGTTTATTGTCTGCTCCGACAGTTCGCAGGAAGGCAAAGATAACGTTTTTGTTTTGTATTAGAAGACTACTCTACCGTTACGGATTTGGCGAGATGCCGAGGCTGGTCGATGTTCCTGCCTTTAGCGACGGCGATATGGTAAGCAAAGAGCTGTAATGACACGGCAGCAACGATAGTTTGTAAAATTGGATGGTTAATCGTTGGGCAGGGGATAATATAATCGCTGACGGCCGCAATCTCATGGCTTTGTGCTGAACCGAGTGCTATTACCTGCCCTTCCCTTGCCTTCACTTCGCCTGCGCAGTTGATTGATTTGCTGAAATAACTATCATCTGGAATCAGCACCAACACTGGCAGATGCTTGTCGATCAGAGCTAGGGTGCCGTGTTTAAGTTCGCCACCTGCACCGCCTTCCGCATGGACATAAGAAATTTCCTTGAGCTTTAATGCGGCCTCCAACGCTACAGGGTAGCTAGGGCCGCGCCCCAAGAACAAGAAGTTTGTTGCTGTGCGGTAATGTTTTGCCACTTGGGTAAGCTGATCATCATTTGCTTCAGCGTTAGCAAGGATGTAGTCGATCAACAGCGGCAATTTACGCAAGTTATGCAACTCCGATGGCATTTCAAACCCTAACCGATGCCGTAAGGCGGCGATGAGAAGATAGTATACCAACACTGAAGCCGTAAATGTTTTGGTAGAAGCAACACTCACCTCACGACCACACTGCAAATCTATGAACACATCGCACATGTTTGCTAATGTTGAATAACTGCTGTTGCAAATCACTAGCGTTTGACAACCTCTATCTTTTGCGTGTTGCACACAAGTGATGGTGTCAGCAGTCTCGCCACTCTGTGAGATGGCAATCATCAGGGTATGCTCATCAAGCAATGCCTTGCGGTAGCGTAATTCATGTGCCACTTCTGCGCTTGCCTCTATTTGCAGATAGTCTTCGACAAAGTAAGGGGTCAGCAATGCCGTGTGATACGATGTGCCACAGCCAACGACTTTGATACGTTTGATACGTTGACAATCAAGCCGATCAACGCCAAGCAAATCATAGCGTGGACAAAGGTTGGAGAAATCAAACAACCGATATACGGTATTGGCGAGGATATGCCCCTGTTGGTGAATTTCCTTAAGCATGTAGTGGGCATAGCTACCCTTGTCATCGCTAGCTGTGGTTGTTCTTAACTTAACCGCGGCAGGTGCTTCAGCAAGATCGCCATCTAAAGTGTAGAACTGCGCTCCTTGCCCTGACAACACCGCAACATGGTTGTCTTCAAGATACCTGAAAGAATCCGAGTAGGAGCTGAAGGCGACAGGATCAGAAGCAAACAGCGTTGCGTCTTTTGCTTCGCCCAATGCTAACGATAAACCATGCCGAACTAAAAACAAACGCTCAGCATCAGTGCGGAAGAACACCGCCAAAGCAAACATTCCCTCTAGGCGGGAGCAGACTTTGCGAAAGGCTGCAAACGGCGACAAACCCGTCTGAATCGCACGCCCCAAAAGGTGTAACACCACCTCTGTGTCGGTATCTGATTTGAATTCAACCCCTTCAAGCTCACGGCGCAACTGCATGTGATTGTCAATGATGCCGTTATGAACAATCGCGATATCAGCATTAACGTGGGGGTGAGCGTTTGCCAGCGTTGGGCGACCATGACTTGCCCAGCGAGTATGACCGATGCCAACAGTTGCTTGTTTAGATAGGGAACTGCTATCAAGGTCAGCGACTGTGCCGATAGTCTTTGCCACTTGTATTTCACGGTCAAAGACCATTATCCCAGCAGAGTCATAGCCACGATACTCTAACTTGTGCAAACCATTGTCTATTATCTCTAGACAAGGACTATTGCCAACATAGCCGAAGATACCACACATGGGTTGAATTGTGTCAGAAGCGACAAGATAAATCTACATCTCTCTTTCTTATACGAGAAGGCTTCCCAACAGAGTCGCAACACGACCTAATACCTGTTCAACTTCTCTCTGAAGCGCTTGACATCACTGATACGTTTATCACCCTGCAACCATGCGACTTGTGTGCCTTTAGCAAAGGCGGTAACCGTCAAGGTATGTGCTTCTTGAAGCTTCTTCCATGCGACTAGCACGTCCCTAACCTTCACTTCCTCAACAGCCTTGATCAACTTGGTGCGGTAAGCAAAGTCAGCCTTATGAAATATCAACTCGTCATACATGCGTGCCTGCCGCTCGTAGATGGACTTTTCTTCCTCACGCAACTTCTGCAGGATTGAACTGCGGTAAGAGTTGAGCTTGTCCATATCAAAGTCTGCAAACAACTTTGTAGCAAGGAACGCATCGATACGCTTGTTAATCTCTGCTGGCAGATAGTCGCTTGACTGCACGATCATTCGCATGCCAAATGCTTTGGGGTTATGGAATCTGCCCATGTGAACGACATAACCGAGCTGCTGTTCCGTGCGTAAACGGTTGAAAAAATTGGCTGCCACATGTGCATCGATGAACCTTATCTGCGCATCAAGCGCTGCACTAGATGACCCCATCGGCACGATACGGGTGAGGGCATGGTTATTGCCTTCAGTCGCAAAAGCGTAGTTGTAGCTCTGATCAAGTTTTAGTAGTTCACGCTCGTAACGTTCAGCGACTGGCAATGTCTTGCCGCCCAAAGTTTTGAAGAATTGTAGCAGGGTTGCTTTCAATTCGTTGCGTGCAAGATTGCCATAACCGACACCTTTGAATGCCACATTAGTGTAGAGGGATGCAGCATAGTTCAAGACATCGCTCAACTTAATGCTTGCGACCATATCCTTGTAGAGCGGATAATCTATTTCAATTGGGTTGAGTAGCATACTGCTCTTGTGAAGCGTTTGAGCATAGGCATCCTCAAAAGCCAAGTTCTCAAGATCACGCTTGAGCTTGTTGCGCAAGTCAGCAAACATGTCCGCACTGATGGTAATGTGCTTTAGCTTTGTCGCTAACTCCAGCATGAAGGCAGGGATTTTTTCGGCATAACCACTCACCGTCAATGCGATGCCACCATTGAAACGATCAAGTTCCAGATGCATGCCCGCAGTAGCGGCAGGATATGTCCAAGCATTGATGCTCTCCCGTAACGCACGCAAATAAAGGAGTGAGATGAGCTTTTGGCGTGGTGAACTGTTGACCTTGTTCAACAATAAATCCAAGTCTATTTTCGCTTTAGGTTGTAAAAATTCGGTGTCCTGCTGAAACCAGAACACGCCCTGATGGTTTGCCAACAGCTGATAAGGTGCAGCAGTCGGGTCATCGGCTAACACTTTCAACTGCTTGGGGATAAACTTATTAGGCGGCGGGAATGCGAGGTTTGGGTTGAGATTGGCCTGCTCCCATTGCCGATACTCCTGTAATGGCACAGTCTCAACGCTATAGTCGATGCCATAGTGCTGTTCTTTTTTATCGGTCTTAAGACCTTTGGCGATGACATACATTTTTACTTTGCTGGGGGTAACCTTGCTCAAGAACGTATTGAAATCCTCCTGCGAATAGGATGGAATCAACATTTCATTCTTGAGCGCGTCAAGCGGTGGATGTCGGTGCATAGACTCCGCATGCCAAACGACCGCATCTGAACCCTCCATCGGATCACGAAACTCGTAAGCAATCTCGGCAAGACGTTGCTGTTCATCAAAGTAGTAGCGTTCTAATCCTTTATTCTTCAACATCGCTACGTAAGAGAAGAAGTGTTGCACCACCTCGCTGATATTATCCAAGCCCTGTTGTGTTAGTTGCATGTTGACGATAAACTCGCCAGCATAACTCATGCTGTATGTGCCGCTAGACAAGCCTAATGCCAAGCCTTTGTCTTTGAGAAATTTCAATAGCGACCCCTCACCCTCATCGCCAATCAGCGAAGATAGGATGTATGTCGGTTTTGTGCGCCAATAGTCGTAAGTGCTAGGCACGGCAAAGGTTAGGCGCAATTCCTTAAGGTCAGCAATTGGCACAACATTGATGCGCTGCGGTAAACTCGCATCCGCGTAAATTTCTGGGCTATACGTAGGCTTGGCAATGTTTTTGTTTTTGATCGGCGCAAATATCTCTCTAACCAGTTTCTCCTGTGCCGCTAGAGTCAAGGGTGATAGCAGTGCTAGTTTCATGACATTAGCTGAATAGTGGCGTTGATAAAAATCCACCAACACCTTGTTGGTTACGTTCTTCAGCGTTGTTAGCGAGCCTGTCGAAAACTTCTGCCGCTCATGCCCGTCGCGACTGGTTAAGCCAGCAAGTCTGTAGATACGACGACGGTCGTTCTTAATGTTGCGTTGATGTTCGGAGTTAACCGCATTCATTTCTCTTTCGACATACTCTTGTGAAAATAGCGGTGCGATAAAGAACTGCCCAAAGCGATCAAGCACCTCCTCAAAGCCAGCATGGGTAAGTTCAAAGAAGTAATTAGTATGCTCTGAACTCGTGTAAGCATTGTCGCTGCCGCGATATTTGCTGATGACCTTGTTGTATTCACCGACGGTTGGATATTTTTGCGTGCCAAGAAACAACATGTGCTCAAGGAAGTGCGCTAACCCTTGATGTGCAACGGGATCGGCTAGTGCACCGACATGAACATCCATCGATGCGGCGGATTTTTTGGCGGTCGGGTCATGCATCAGCAGAACTTGTAAACCGTTTGCTAACTCAATGACCTTATACTCGCGATCATCTTTGAATTCTTTTGACATCAAAGTCCCCCGAATGCCTTGCCACAGCGATACGCACGAAACATTGCAAAGCAAAGACAATACTACCAAATGTTTGAGATAATTTAAATTCAGCACGCTTGCGACTCTCCTTAAAGTAGTGGAAGACATCAAAACTGTCCTCGCCATTTTCCCTATATTTTACCTTCCTTCGCCCAATACCTCTATGGTAATGTGTATTTGGATTCGTAGTGAAGCACACCATAGGAAACATGAATAACACAACTACAAATAAGAGCCTTGATCTGCCCGTTACTTTGTTCTTGCTTATCACCCCTGTCGTTGCCATCGTCGCACCGATAGTTTACCTGCTCTATTATCCACTGACGTGGGACTTGGTGCTATTGTTTGTGGGCTTCTCGTTTCTTTCCAGCGTGAGCATAACGGCAGGCTATCATCGTCTGCTGTCGCATCGTTCCTACAAGGCAAATGGTTGGCTAAAGAACTTATTCTTATTCTTTGGTGGTGGCACGTTCCAGTCGTCTGCATTAGAGTGGGTGGCAGATCATCGCATGCATCATCGTTTTGTTGATACCCCGCGTGATCCATACAATATCAAGCAGGGTTTCATGCATGCTCACATCAGTTGGCTTTTCCATCGTTGTGAACGTGATTTTTCGGTTGTGCCTGACCTGCTCAAGGATCGCTGGATTATGTGGCAAAGGCGCTACTTTCTGCCGTTGGCGATATTTTCGGGATTTATTTTTCCTGCCCTGATCGCCCTCATTATTGGTCAACAGCATTGGCTGGTGAATATCCTTGCTGGTTTGATTTTCGGTGGGGTGGTGCGAATTGTCTTCGTTCATCATTGCACCTTCTTTGTCAACTCTATCTGCCACATGTGGGGTAGTCGTCCTTATAGCGAGGAGTGCACCGCAAGGGATAATCCATTCATCGCTTTTTTGACCAATGGCGAGGGTTATCATAACTTTCATCATCGTTTTCAATACGATTACCGCAATGGCACACGTTGGTATCACTATGATCCGACAAAGTGGCTGATTAGTTTCATGGCACTGCTACGTCAGACAAGTGATTTGCGCCGTGTTCCACACTCACAGATAGTCATGGCAAAGCTTGCTCTGAAACAGTCAAGCATCGCCTTTAAAGACCCGCTTATCAGCAAGAAGCTTGATACCCTCCGCAGTAAGGCGGAACAGGCACATTCGCACTTGAAAGCATTGAGCAATGAGTATCAAGCTCTCAAGAAGACCATCCGCTCACGCTACCAGCTCCTAAAACTCAAAGCTGACCTGCAGGTGGCAAAGATTGAGTTTGACAAGTGCTGTAAGCAATGGAGCAAGTATCTAATAGTCGCTAAATGTTCGGTAGTTTAAAGTTATTTCTTCAAGACATCAAAATCGCTCATAGTCTATTTGCGATGCCGTTTGCGATAGCGATGATGGTTATCGTTTGGAACGGTGAACATGCGATCAGTTGGCTCGCAGTTTTGCTGATTATCGGCTGTTTGGTTGCCGCACGTAGCTTTGCGATGGGGATGAATCGGGTCTTGGACGCAACTTACGACAGTGAGCAGCAACGCACCGCTAACCGCATGATTCCACAGGGAAGATTATCTCGCTTGGCTGCATTGTGCTGGTCATTAGCTTTCGCTGCCCTGTTTATCGTTTTAAGTGCTAACCTCAGTCGTCTCGCTTTTTACTGTAGCGTGCCACTGTTGCTAATTCTTGGCGTGTACCCGTTGACCAAGCGCTATACTTTTTTGTGCCACTGGTATTTAGGTGTATGTCTAGGATTAACGCCACTGGCGGTGATGGTGGCTTGCGGTATGCCTGTCAACTTGACGGCAGCGGTGCTCGGTGCGAGTGTCGCTAGCTGGGTGGCAGGCTTTGATATTATCTACTCCTTACAAGATGAGGGTTATGACCGCCGCAAACGACTTTTTAGTATTCCTGCCTGTTTTGGAGCGGCAACCGCAATTTGGTGCAGTCGGTTATGTTTTTTGTTGACGATAGTTGGGTTTAGTATCGTTGGGGTTATCAGTGCTGGGGGTTGGTCTTATTGGTTAGGGGTGTCTATCTGTGCTGGTATTCTATTAGCAGAACATCTGATGTTGCGTTACTTCGTGCGCAAGCAAGCGTTATCAAACATGCGGGTTAATCGCATTTTTTTTCATGCTAATGCCCTAATGAGTTTATTGTTTTTAGTGTTTGTTAGTTTAGATGTTTTATTACAAGCGTGAGTATTATGAACCACTGGCAAGAATAAACCACAATGTCTGCGACAAAGAACAACAGTCGTAAAGTTTTTATCGCTATTACTGGTGCGTCTGGTTCTATCTATGCCGAGCGTTTGCTAGAGTACTTGCTGACGTTTTTGCCACGAGTTTATTTGGTCATCACTGCGAGTGGCAAACAGGTGATTACGCATGAACTGTCCAACTCGTTGCTGAAGCGGGTTATGGAACGTGGCACTGATAAGATTAGACTGTTTGCTAATGACGACTTCTTTGCGCCATTTGCGAGTGGTTCAAATGCGCCGAGCGATATGGTAGTTATCCCTTGTTCAATGGGGACATTGAGCAGGGTCAGTTATGGTGCGTCAACCAATTTGCTTGAACGGGTCGCTGATGTAATGTTGAAACAAAAAAAACGTTTGATCATCGTGCCGCGTGAGACACCTTTGAGTGTGTTGCATCTGGAAAATATGCTGCGTCTTGCCCAAGCAGGGGCACATATCGTTCCCGCCTGCCCTGCATTTTATCATAAGGCTCGCACCTTGAACGATGCGGTTGAGTTTGTTGTTAGTCGGGTGCTTGATTGTCTTGAGCTTGAGCACAATCTTACTAAACGTTGGAATAGTCGCATGGTTTGAGGAAGTTCGGACAACTGCTAGGTGTTGCGGCTTTGTTGCATAAGTAATGCCTATTTTT
>JAPPIL010000151.1 GCA_028877195.1 Pseudomonadota bacterium | reverse complement strand
TGGTATACTTGCCTTCGCTGGACTGTTCAACCAACTCATTATAGTAAAGGGCTGCGTCGCGAATGCGACCAAGTTTGAAGGCACTCTCGGCATGGAGATACATCGCCTCATGCTTGTTAGCGGCACCGTTGATGTTTTTGATCACCCGTTTGGCATCTTCAAAGACGTGGAGATAGCGTTTCTTATCAAAAGCAATGCGCAATCCCTTCAGGCTGGCGATCGTCTGGCGCTTTTTGTTTTGCTTAACCGCACGTTTTTTGTCATACAATGCCACCAGTCGTTTGAATTCTTCCATGAGGATTGTATGTGATTCCTCAATCGCTGCAACTCGTGTCTGGAGGTCAGCGATACTACTAGCTACCGACTCGGTTTCAGAATCTAGCCCTGGATACTGACCTGTGATAACTCCAACCCGCAATGCATCTATATTGCCCATGACTTTTTGGAACTGGACATCCAAGTCGTCTAACCGCTGGCGATTAGATGTGTATTGCTTGGTGCTGATGTTGCCTTTATTGGTGCTGTCTTCCGTTGCCTCCAGCAAACCACGCTCAAGTTCTAACACCCGTTTCTTGATGTGGTGGACATCGGCTCGCCAACTGTTCATCGTGCTCGGTGTTACACATGCACCAAATAGCAAAGATAATACCACCAGTAGTGGCGGTAGGGTAAATTGTATAGCTATGCTGTTCTTCATGCTCCTGTTCTCCATGACTCTGACTCCCGCTGCTATTCTTCATTATAGTATAGGAAGAGGGAGGGTTGATTGACCAGTCTCGGCACAGTATACGAAACGCTCAAAAAATTAAAAACCATCAGCAAATCAGATGGCATGCTCACGGTTGCGGCGATGCCTTTGCCAGCCCTGCAGCTTCTGCTGATCCAAATGAACCGTGATAACCGTCAGCAGGTCGTCATCATCGCAGGCGGTAAACGGGAATATGCTAGTCTGCGGAATTTTTTCAAGCTCAATAACCTACCGCACGCTACACTACCCTTCGTAGCCCCATGGGGGAGAGGGCAGGCAACCAATCAGAACACCGCCACTCATGAGCGTTTGACCGCTATCGCCAAGCTCACCGAGCGCCGCCTGCCTCTGCTGACAACCATGCCTGCATTGGCACAGTATACGATTAGCACCGCTGAACTTGCCCAGTATAGCTTGCGTATTAGTCAAGACCACGAAGTCGATTTAGATATGTTCACCGCCAAGCTCCAGCAACTCGGCTATCAATTTTATGACCGTGCCTATCAAAAAGGCGAGTTCACCGTGCGGGGTGGGGTGGTTGATGTTTTTGCGGTCAACAATGACTACCCGTTTAGAATAGAGTTTTTTGCTGACCAAGTTGTGTCGTTGCGTGAATTTGCTCCCGAAACGATGCGTTCACGGGCAGGGATGCTATCAAAATTGACGATTTTGCCTGCGTGTGAAGCAGTGCTTGCCGAGCATGAGCAAAAAGCCAATGTCCAACATCTTTACGACTGCTTGCGGCAACAGCATCTCACCGCTGCTAAAACTAACCAGTTGATTGAAGATTTCCGTGCTAACTATCGCCTCACTGACTTGACGATGTTTCAGCCACTGTTTCGCAAACGCAAGGAAACCTTTGCCTCCCACTTGCCAGCCACCAGCCTTTATGTTTTCCCTGACTCCAAGCAACAAGCGCTAGACTACCTGCCGCAAACGCTTGCCAACCTCCAATCACGCTATGAGGAAGATATTGCCAATGCCTTGCCGACGTTGCCGTTAGCGGAACATTTTGACGTTGAGTTCGCCACTCACTTCACTAATACTCACCCAGCAAACATTGAGTTCGTGCACCCGACCAGCCATGACCCTGCTATCCAAACCAATGACCTGTATGTGCCAGTAGCGACTATCGCAAGCCAAATAAAATTCATTCGCACCCTGTTGAACGCCAAGTTTACCGTGATAATTCTCTGTTCCTATAAGCGTCAGCTCACTCGTGTCGCCAACATCATGCTACAAGAGTCCTTGCCTTATCAGCGTGATGACAAATACCTACCCTATACTGACGATAACAAACATTGCGACAGCGTTGTGCTAGCAATTGGAACGCTAGAGCAGTCGCTACTACTTGAGGAGACAAAAACTTGCCTCATTCCCGACCATGTGTTGCTCCAAACCAAACAAGCAAAGCCTAAAGAAGCGATCAAGGTCTCGTCGGAACTGCTGTCATCGTTTTCTGATTTACAGAAGGGTGATTTGGTTGTCCATCAAAGTCATGGCATTGGCAAGTATAGAGATATAGTTGAGCTAGAACTTGGTGGGGCAGTTGGTGAGTTTATGCTGATTACCTTTGCCCACGAAGATAAAATTTACTTGCCTGTTGATAAGTTCAATATCCTCCAAAAATACATCTCATGTAAAGACGATGACTTCAAACCTCGCCTTGATAGTTTGCGTCAGCAAAGCTTTGCCAGCAAAAAAAGCAAGGCAACCGAGAAAGCCAAAGAAGTCGCCAAAAAACTTCTCAACAATTACGCCCAACGCCAACTCCTACAAGCACGCAAGATAAGTCCACCGACAGAAGATTACTTTGCCTTGGAAGCAAGTTTCCCCTTTGAAGAGACCAATGACCAGCTCCAAGCGATTGAAGCAGTCAACACCGACTTGTCATTGAGTATCCCGATGGATCGGTTGATTTGCGGCGATGTTGGTTTTGGCAAGACGGAGGTCGCTTTGCGCGCTAGCATGCGGGTCATCGCCGATGGTGGGCAAGCGCTGTTACTAGTGCCGACGACGATCTTGGGATTACAGCACTTTCAAACGTTTGAGCAGCGGCTAGCAACGCACGGTTTCAAGACGGCATTGGTCAATCGTTTGGTCAGTGCGGCCGAAGTCAGGCAGACCGTCGCCGCTTTCAACGCTGGCAAGATAGACCTGCTGATCGGGACGCACAAACTACTGGCACTAAAACTGCGCAGCAAAGACATCGCCTTGATAATCTTGGATGAAGAGCAGAAGTTTGGCGTTGAACATAAGGAAAGCATCAAGGCTTTGAAACCTGAAGCTCATCTTTTGACTTTATCTGCAACCCCTATCCCTCGCACTCTGCACATGTCATTGCTAGGGCTAAAGGATATTTCAATGATCAACGAACCGCCGCAAGATCGGCAAGCGGTTAGAACCTACGTTGCCGATTACAGCGATGCTTTAGCGCAAAGTGCGATAGAATTTGAACTGGCAAGGCAGGGTCAAGTTTATTTTGTGCACAACCGCATCAGTGATATTCATCTCGTCAAAGCAAATTTACAAAGGCTTGTCCCGCAAGCAAAAGTCGTCGTTGCCCACGGCAAGCTACTGAAAACCGAGCTTGAGCGGGCGATGATTGCCTTCCTGCGCGGAGAATACAATGTTTTGCTGTGCACAACGATCATTGAATCAGGCATTGATATGCCCAACGTCAATACTTTGGTAGTTGATGAAGCTGAACGTTTCGGGCTTTCCCAGCTTTATCAACTGCGCGGACGTGTTGGTCGTTCACATCGCCAAGCGCATGCTTATTTTCTTACCTCACCGCATCGCACTGGCACCGAGGACTCACATCGGCGCTTGCAGGTATTAGCTACCCACTATGAGCTTGGTTCTGGTTTCAAGATCGCACACAAAGATTTAGAGATTCGCGGGGCGGGCAACCTCATCGGCAGTGAGCAGTCGGGCGTGCTTGCCACTGTGGGGCTGGAGATGTTCACCGCTTTGGTTGATAAAGAGATCAAACGTTTACGTGAGCAGCGTGATGATGCCGTTGACATTGACCCAGAGATAAAAATCCCAGTGTCTGCTGTTATTCCAAAAACTTACCTTGATAACGAGAACCAACGCCTAAAACTTTACAAGCGTATTTTCAGCTGCGATGACCTGACAGAATTAGACGACTTGATTGCGGAAACTGACGACCTTTACGGCCGTATTCCTGACCCGATGCAGGTATTGCTGGCGGTAGCAAAATGTAAAATATACTTACGCACCTTGCCAGCCGAGAGTGTGCGTTATTTTAGGGAGGGTTTTTTTCGGATTAAGCTGCATCCCAGTTCAGTGTTGCGACAGAGACCTGCCAATACCAAGCAGTATATTCTGCAGGGTGAAAGCCTAATTGTGCATGCCCGCACGAGTTTGACAAACGACCCGCAACTATCATTAAATGAACTTAACACGGTTCTTGCTGACATCGTGGCACGGCAATAGTTTTTACAAGACATGCGAAACCTACTACGAATTACGATAGTGTTGACTGTGATGGGCGCAGGAGCGGTCAGCTGGTGGTTGTATAATGGCAAAATTCCCAAGTCTGTGCACCAAGACCAGCATCATAGCGATGTCATTGCGGTTATCGGTGAAGAGAAGATTACCCCTGATGATTTACAGTTTGAGATCGACCTTGCTTTACATGAAACGGGTGCGACTTCGGCTACTGCTTTACGCAAAGACATGCTCTCTAGTTTGCTAGAGACAGAGGTGCTTTATGCCTATGCGATAAATGACAAGCGTTTCCATCATGATACCACTGCCTGTAAACAAAAGGCGACCGATGTCATTGCTGATAACCCCTCGTTTTTCACCGATGCCGCTCGTATTGAGCGCATAAAGCATAAAATATGTAAGTTTGACGCTGTGCAAACCTATGGTGAGCAGTATGTGTATGCTGACATCGCCGTTAGCGACCAAGAAATGGAGGAGTATTTCCTCAATCATTACCAGCACAAAATCAAAGAGGACATGATAGTGTTTCGCCAGATTGTGCTGGCAAGCGAGGGGGAAGCAAAGCGAGCTCGCATTACGGTCAATAAGGGCAACTTCGGGTCTTATGCTCGTGAATATTCTATTGCCCCTGAAGCGGAAAACGGCGGCTTGGTCGGGGCATTAGCGCAAAGCGACTTACCGCAAGTGTTTCATGTTCTGTTTAGTATGCGCACAGGACAAATCAGCCCCATCCTCAAATCACCTTATGGCTTTCACATCGCATTGTTAGTGAAGAAGATTACCCCCGATACCGTAACGGTGAACGACTACAGTTTAGAGATTGAACATCAACTTGTTAGCGAGAAACGTCTTAAAGCCCATCAACAGTGGCTAGAGAGGGCAATGCACACCATCGCTTTCACGACAGGTGGCGTGCATAGAAATCAAGATAGTTGATTTTTGTTTGCGGAGGAACGTGAGCTTCGCAGACTTTCTTTTTGCTGCCCGATGCTGTAGATGATCGAGGGCATGAAGCAAACAAGCTACTATCAATACTGGGGTAAAGCGGCCAGCGAAGATGAGGAGGGTTACCACCTACTCGCCTATCATGCGCTTGATGTGGCGGCCGTTGGTAGTGTGTTCCTTGCACAGAACAAGCCTATCGGTGAAAAATTTGCACAACTGGCAGCCATGTCGCCTGATGTTTTTCGTCAATGGTTTACCTTTGCTTTGGCCTTGCACGATCTTGGCAAGTTTGCTGAAAGCTTTCAAAATTTGCGCCCAGATATTTTATCCAAGTTGCAGGGCAAGCAGAGCAAAAGCAAGTATGCGATAAAGCATGATACACTCGGTTGGTTGCTGTGGCAGCGATGCTTGCGAGAAAAGCTGGCACAGAGTGGCTTGATAACTGTTGCGGAAGGATCGGCAAGGAGAAGGGCAAGTGAAACTCCTTTTGATTGCTGGATCAAGGCAGTCGTTGGACATCATGGCGTGCCACCGTCATCTGATGATAGCAGGCTTGAGAAGGATTTTGCTGAACATGATATTAGTGCAGCGTTGGAATTTATCTCCGAACTTATCACTTTTTTATTACCAAGTGGGAAAAGTTTTCCTGATGCTGATAAGCGTCAAACTAAACACGCATCGTGGTGGCTGGCGGGTCTGACTGTGTTCAGTGATTGGCTTGGTTCTAATGTGGACTTTTTCCCCTATGACACCCGCATACGCCCCTTGGCTGATTATTGGCAAGCAACACAGGCAAAGGCAAGCGAGGCGATAGCTTCCGTTGGCATGCTGAAGAGCAGACCTGCGAGTGCGTTAAACATTGCCAACTTAATTAAAGAAAACCATAAAATCACTATGACTCCCTTACAGCAGCAAGCTGCTAATCAGCCTATTACTGCCACTCCCCATTTATTTATTCTTGAAGATGTAACAGGCGCAGGCAAAACCGAAGCGGCGGTGCTCCTAGCGCATAAGCTTATGCAAGCAGGACAAGGCAGTGGGATTTATTTTGCTTTGCCGACGATGGCAACCGCCAATGCCATGTATGCTCGCATGAGTTCTATTTACAAAAAAATGTTTGCTGCCACTGCTTACCCCTCGCTAGTGTTAGCACACGGTAGCAGAGACATGGCAAAAGAGTTTAAGCAATCAGTTGTGTCTATCAATCGCAACTTGGAGTCGCACTATGCTAATGATGAGATGGCTGCAGCAGCACACTGCAATGCTTGGCTAGCTGACAACAAAAAGAAAGCGCTACTGGCTGACGTTGGTGTGGGAACAATTGATCAGGCGCTCATGGCAATCCTACCATCGAAACACCAGTCGTTGCGCCTGCTGGGATTACTTCATAAAATTCTAATCGTTGATGAAGTGCACGCTTGTGATGCCTATATGCACAAGTTATTGCAGGGGTTACTCCATGCACATGCCGTCGCAGGTGGCAGTGCCATCTTGTTGTCAGCCACATTGCCGCAACAACAGCGCCAAGAGTTAATCGCCAGCTTTGCAAGAAGAGAATGGCATGAACAACAAGTGCATAGTAAAAATTATCCGCTGTTAACTAGCTTGAGTGCCAACAATTTATTGGAAACAGCAGTTGCCACTCGCTCCGAAGTCAAAAGAAATATCTCGGCAAAGTTTATATCTGAAGAACAAGCGATCTATAGTTTGCTCGCTAAAACCGCACAGCAGGGGCAGTGTGCTTGTTGGATTCGCAATACGGTGCGTGATGCAATTGCTGCTTATCAAAAAATAAAAGAGCAGTATCCTGACATACAGGTTGAATTATTTCATGCCCGCTTTGCTCTCGGCGATCGTTTGGCTATTGAGAGACAGGTAGTGCAAAGGTTTGGCAAAGACAGTAATGCCAAAACCCGTGCAGGGCACGTGCTAATCGCTACGCAAGTAGTTGAGCAGTCGCTTGATCTTGATTTTGATGTTTTAGTTACTGACCTTGCTCCGATTGATCTTGTCATTCAACGAGCAGGGCGTTTACGCAGGCACACACGCAATACACATGGCAACCCTGTTGTTGTTGCTGATCAGCGTGGCGAGGTCTGTTTACATGTTTTTGCACCGCAGTTTACCGAAGAGCCACAAGCAAACTGGTATAAAGATTTTTTCCCGCATGCACAGCGAGTCTATGAAGATCATGGACAGCTTTGGCTGACGGCAAAAATTTTACAAGAACGCAAAGCTTTTGCTGTGCCGCAGGATATGCGTAATATGATTGAGTATGTCTATGATGGCAACGCGGAACTTCCAGCAAGCCTTGAGCGCCAAGCCATCACCGCAGATGGCAATCGTCGTGCACAGGCAAGCATCGCTGAAGTTAACAAGCTTCCTCTCGAAGGGGGTTACACCAAGAGTGCGATGGAGCTGTGCTGGGATGAGGCAAGCACCCCGACGCGTTTGGGCGAAGAAATGATTACGATATATCTCGCCAAGTGGTTGGGAAATAAATTGCAGCCGTGGGTGCAAGGAGAGCATGCTTGGCAGATGAGTAGTGTTGCAGTGCGTGCATTCTATGGCAAGCAGGCCGTAGTGCCACCTGAAGTTCCCGATGTAGAAATTAAAGCATGCCAAGAACAGTTGCCCGCCAAAGGTAAATGGGGTGTGCTATTGCCGATAGTTCTGCGCGATGGCAATTGGCGTGGAGCACTGCAAGGGGAGAAGGGAACGAATAACTTTTGCTATAGCTGCGAGTTTGGTCTCGTGTTAGGAGAGTAGTTATCACATTCCCCGTGAGTCGCGGGGCTGATCCAGTAGATGCGAAGTGCTCGCTAATTAAAGTGCTTTGTGTTCCCCGCATGAGCGGGGTTGTTTTCTCTCCTTTTATATTAGCTATTTAGTGTCAGCATGAATTTTTTTTTGAAAAAATGAATATAGTAGCTTGACATGCCCCCTTTTTATTATTAAGGTAGAAGCGAACTGGGAATTTTATCCCACGAAATGAGGTTTATCCCATGAATTTGGTTACCGATGCTTGGCTTCCTGTTAAACGCGAGAGCGGGCGCACTGATGTTGTCGCTCCGTGGCAATTGACCGAAATCGACGATCCTATCACAGCATTCAATGCACCGCGCCCTGACTTTGATGCGGCACTATGGCAGTTCATCATCGGCTTGCTACAAACTTGCGCGCCACCCGCAGACCATGATGCTTGGCTTAAATGGCTTGAAGACCCACCTAGCCCCGCAGAGCTACAAACAAAGCTAGCAGATAAGTACTTGCATGCCTTTGAAGTGCAAAGCAAGCATGGTTCTTTCATGCAGGATTTTGAGCCGTTAGCGGGAGATAACAGGGGCATTGCACAGTTGTTGATTGACGCTCCTGGCGATAACACCCTAAAAGAGAACAAAGACCATTTCGTCAAGCGTGATAGTGTAAGTAAGCTTTGCCATAGCTGTGCGGTACTTGCGCTATTTACTTTGCAAACTAACGCACCAAGTGGCGGTGCAGGACATCGCGTCTCTCTGCGCGGTGGCGGGCCGCTGACGACGCTGGTCATCTTTGACGACACCGAACCACCGAGCAAATGCCGCCTGTGGAGCGATGTCTGGCTCAATGTTTTTGACTCACAAGCTTGTCCTGAAAACATAAGCGGCAAGAGTGCTGCCCATGACATTTTCCCTTGGTTGGCAAAAACTAGAATAAGTAAGAGGGATGAGCTAACCACACCGATGGATGCACATGTGCTGCAAGCTTATTGGGGCATGCCGCGTCGCATTCGTATCAAGTGGGATGAAGCTAGCAGCGAGCGATGCGATCTTTGTCTAACGAACACGAACAAACTAGTTACTAGCTACGAAACTAAAGCTCATGGCATCAACTACAAGGGAGGCTGGCAGCACCCATTAAGCCCCTATTATGTCAAGAAGGAGGAGCAGCTGCCACTGCATCTGCAGCAAGGTGGCACAAGCTATAAGGATTGGTTAGGGCTGGTGGCTGATATGCAAGGACAATCGCTTACAGCACAAGTAGTCAGTCTCTATAAAGATAAACGCAAGCTAACTAAAGAGCAGTTCCGCCTCTATACCTTTGGCTATGATATGGACAACATGAAAGCACGTTGCTGGTATGAAACCAAGTTTCCGCTATTCACGATCGACAACGCAAACTTCAGCACCGATGTGCAGAATTTGACTGCCGCAGCAGAAGAATGCGTTCACACCTTGCTTGGCTGTATCAAGGAAGCATGGTTTCCTCGTGCCAAGAAGAAACCCAGTGGCGATACATCTTTCCTAAAAAAAGAATTTTATCAACAGACACAGGGCAGCTTCTATGCACTCGCAAGACGCTATGCTGATGGCAAAGACGAAGACAATGGTGCAGTGTGGCATCAGACCTTGTGTAAGGTGGCATTAGCGATGTTTGATCGTCAGGCCATCGGCGAAAATTTTGTTTACGGCGACCCCAAAGCAATTGTTAAGGCACGGAACAAATTGGCGGGCAAGCTTAACAGTATCAAGAAAAAATTGAGGGCATAGGCTATGGCGAGGATCGACTTTAATGCGAACACTGAACTGGGTAAAAAACTTCGTAAGTGGTGGCAAAGCTTGGAAGACGACCGCGGTCAGCGCGCTGAGCTACGGCGAGCAAAGAGTGTAAGGGAGGTTATCCTGTTGCCATGTTTTCAGCGTTCTTGTCGGCAGTTTGCGAGTATTTTTGGTCGGGAAAGCAGGTGGCAGTCGCGGCTGGCGTTGATTATGGGGATGCTGGCGCATGTGCAGCAGATGCCAAAAGATGGTGTGAGCATAGCCAAACAGATGGCACGTGGCGATAAGCCTGCCGTCCATCCGTTGCGTTTTCGGCGACTGTTGCAATGTGAACGTGAGGAACTGTATGTGGCATTGATACGAGTAGTGCGCTTGCTGGATGGATGCGCCAACATTCACGATATTGCCAAGGCTTGTTTTTATTGGAGTTATGCTGTGAAAAAGGATTGGGCTTTTGCTTATTTTGAAAACGTTAAAAACAGTGAGAAGGAGTTTTGAGCATGAAACGTTTTGTGCAGTTACACTTGTTGACATCTTATCCGCCTGCGAACCTTAATCGTGATGATTTAGGGCGACCGAAGACTGCCATGATGGGAGGCAGGCTGCGCTTAAGAGTTTCATCGCAGAGTTTGAAACGCGCCTGGCGCACATCAGAAGTCTTTAGCCAAGCTTTGGACGGTCATGTGGGCACGAGAACTAAACGCATGGGCGAGGAAATTTTTAAGCAGCTGTGCGACAAGGGTGTCGATGAGAAAAAGGCAAAGGAATGGGCCGAAAAGATCGCAAGTGTGTTTGGCAAAGCAAAGAAAGCAAAGAAGAGCGGCGAAAAGAAGGAAAAGAAGAATGATGAGTTGCAAGAATTGCAAATAGAACAGCTGGCACATTTTTCGCCTGAAGAAAAACAGGCAATCGACGCACTTGTAAATGCTATCGCCAGTGGCAAAGAACCTAGCGATGCTAAAGAATTGCAGACTTTATTGCACGAAAGCCATACAGCAGCTGACATTGCCTTGTTTGGTCGGATGTTGGCAAGCGATCCAAAATATAACACAGAGGCAGCGGCACAGGTTGCTCATGCTATCACCGTGCATAGCGTGCAGGTGGAGGATGATTATTTTACTGCCGTCGATGATTTGAACACAGGCGAAGAGGATGCAGGTGCTGGGCATTTGGGGCAAACAGAGTTTGGTGCAGGGGTGTTTTATATTTACTTGTGCATTGACCGCAAATCTTTGCTGGCTAACTTGTCTGATGATCGTGCATTAGCAGACAAAACACTGGCAACATTGATTAAGTGTGCTACGACCATTGCTCCAACAGGCAAGCAGAACAGCTTTGCTTCGCGTGCGAGAGCATCATACGTCAGATGTGAGACAGGCGATCAGCAACCACGATCACTGTCGGTTGCATTCTTAAAGCCTGTGCAAGATGGCAACATGCTTGATACTGCTATCAAAAATTTAGAAAGCGAAGCAGCGCGGCAGGACAAGGCTTATGGCATGTGTGTCGATGCCAGTTGCGTTATGAATGTTGCCGCAGGTAATGGCACGCTGGCAGACATTATTAAATTCGCTACGGAAGCCGACCATGCCTGATTTTTTGGTTTTTCAGCTCTATGGGCAGATGGCCGCGTGGGGTGATATTGCGGTGGGTGAATATCGGCCTAGTCGTGATTATCCGTCAAAGTCGGCGATAGTAGGCCTAGTCGCTGCGGCGCTTGGCATTGCACGTATCGATGAGGAAAAGCAACTAGCATTAAGTCGTGAACTAGGGTTAGGTGTCTGTGTGCTGGCACGTGGCAGTATTTTGCGTGATTATCATACTTCACAAGTGCCACCTGCCAAGAAGGGAAGGCGCTTTGCGACGCGGCGCACTGAATTGTGCGATATTGCCAAGAACGAGTTAAATACAATCTTATCGCAACGTGATTACCACACAGATTTTTTCTACAAGGTGGCATTGTGGCAAAACGGCAGCGATGCAGCTTTCTCTTTAGAAAAAATTAGACAAGCGCTCACACAGCCGCTCTTTTGTCTTTACCTCGGTCGCAAGTCATGTCCTCTCGGCTTGCCGTTATGTCCACGTATTGCGACGGGGCAAACGCTTAAATCGGTGTTTGATAGCTACGATTTTGATACTCAAACCGCGGGTATTGTTAAGCTTTCAAAAACGCATCACTACTATTGGGACGACAGCCTTGCAGTTGAGCATGCTGGCATGCAACGAACAATAGTGCGTTCTGTGCGAGATCAGGTGAGAAGCCGCAGGCGCTGGCAGTTTGCCGAGCGCAGTGAATGTCATTATCTGGAGGAGGTTAGTGATGTATCTGTCTAGAATTAGTTTGAGCGCAAGAGTTAGCGAGCGTGAGTTGGTTAAGATATTTTGTTACGACATCTATCGTGAGCATCAGGCATTGTGGAAACTTTTTAGTAACGATCGCAATGCCAAGCGCGATTTTTTATATCGGCAAGTGTTTGAACATGGCAGCTTTAAGTATTACCTGTTGTCGATGCGCAAGCCACATGACCACCAAGATGCCTGGTCTATTGAAACTAAAAACTATACTCCCAGCCTGCGAGCAGGGCAGCGGTTAGCTTTCTCGTTACGAGCTAATCCTGTTATCTGTATCAAAGATGCTCAAGGTAAGAGAAAGGTTTGCGATGTAGTGATGCATAAGAAGAGGTTAATCAACTATAAGAACTTGCCTTATGGCGAACGCCCTGCACTTGCAGATTTGGTGCAGGAGAGTTGCGGGCAATGGCTGGAAGAACGTGCAGCCAAGAATGGGTTTATGGTCAAGGGTAAGGAAGTTAGAGCTGATGGTTATCGTGAACATGTCAGCCGTATGCCTAGAGGTGGGCAAGTTAGATTCCGCTCGGTTGATTTTGAAGGTGTCTTGACGGTTATTGAGCCGAAGCTTTTCGAGCAAGTTTTGATGCAAGGCATAGGTAAGAGTAAATCTTTTGGTTGTGGTTTGTTCTTAATTAAAAGAATTTAAGCGATGACTGATGCACCATTTTTGCCATTGAAGCCGCTACCGATGAAGAATCGGGTGTCCGTTATTTTTTTGGAATATGGCTTGATTGATGTCAAGGATGGTGCGTTTGTGTTGATTGACAAAACGGGAGTGCGCACACATATCCCTGTTGGTTCAGTTGCCTGTGTAATGCTTGAACCTGGCACGCGTGTTTCACATGCGGCGATAAAGCTAGCGGCTGCGGTCGGCACACTGTTGGTATGGGTTGGGGAAGCGGGCGTGCGTTTATACTCTACAGGGCAACCAGGTGGAGCACGCTCGGATCGTTTGTTGTATCAAGCAAGGTTGGCATTAGACGATGGCTTGCGTTTGAAGGTGGTGCGTAAGATGTATGAGTTACGTTTTGGCGAGCCAGCACCGTTGAAGCGGAGTGTGCAGCAGTTGCGGGGCATTGAGGGTGCAAGGGTTAGAAAAACTTACGAGCTGTTGGCAAAGCGTTATCGTGTTAAGTGGCAGCGACGCAACTATGACCCTAACAAGTGGGAGGCAGGAGATGTTGCGAACCGTTGTTTGAGTGCGGCGACTGCGTGTTTGTATGGCATAACAGAGGCGGCGGTGTTGGCGGCTGGGTATGCTCCTTCGGTTGGATTTATTCACTGGGGTAAGGCGTTATCTTTTGTTTATGACATTGCTGATATTTTTAAGTTTGAGACGGTTGTGCCGCTTGCATTTAAGATTGCGGCAAGAGAGCCATCGCAGCCTGATCGAGAGGTAAGAGTTGCTTGCCGCGATGCTTTTCGTGAGAACAAGATATTGGCAAAGATTATTCCGACCATCGACGAGGTGTTGAAAGCAGGTGAGATTAAACCACCGCAGATGCCATCGGAGTCTGTTCCGCCAGCAATTCCTGCAGCCAAGAGTCTTGGTGAAGCAGGTCATAGGAGCAAGTAGTGTCTCTGCTGGTTGTGGTTACAGAAGATGTGCCACCGCGTTTGCGGGGACGTTTAGCAATTTGGTTGTTACAGGTGCGGGCTGGGGTGTATGTCGGTGATGTGTCGCGTCGTATCCGTGAAATGATTTGGGAGCAATGCGAGGCATTTTGTGGTGGAGGCAATATTGCCATGATTTGGGCGACGGGCACAGAGTCTGGTTTTGACTTTCAAACAATGGGCACAAACCGTAGAGTGCCAGTTGATTTAGATGGTATGAGATTGGTTTCTTTTACGCCTGTTGAACAAGAACAGGATAATTGACAGCGCGGTGCAATTCGTGAATTTTGTCGGTAGAATTTTATTGTTGCAAAATTTTCTGAAAATTCAGTAGGTTGCCGTAAGTATGTTCCCCGCCCACGCGGGGCTGAACCGCTAAAGGCCTTTACTACATCTATGAGCTGACGATGTTCCCCGCCCACGCGGGGCTGAACCGCAAACCTTTGTTTCTAGATTTTGAGCGTGGGTATGTTCCCCGCCCACGCGGGGCTGAAC
>JAPPIL010000274.1 GCA_028877195.1 Pseudomonadota bacterium | reverse complement strand
TAATGCCCCTCGGTATTACAGATGCAGACACCTCGCCCACCTTGCCCGTAAAACTTTGCCCCACTACCACACATCGTATTCGTGTGGTGGTAAGTGATAGCCTCACATCTGCGACTAACGGCATTAAACTGTTTCCCGTTACCACAAGCACAAAATCCATTTGACCATTGCCCAACACCCTGACAAGCGTTTTGGAGTTCGGTTATCGACAAGCCAACCCTACCGCTTGAATTGCCGCCACAAGGGTTATTGCTGCTGCGCACATACGTGTTGCCGTTGGTGCACCGACATTTGTTGTTAGCATCAAGCGTTGCTCCAGCGCCACAGAAGCCTGGTTCGGCAACACATACGAGATTGCCTGCTGATGTCTGCCTACGATAACCTGGTGCACAATCGCATTGATTGCCTCGCTTGATCATGTTTAGGCTGGGGTCGCAGTTAAGCGGATTCTTACTGCTCTGCGGTGGTGGACATGACACGAGAATCATAGGAATTATTAACAAAGCTACTCTTGTTAACGACTGCAACATAATCAAGTCCTAACTATAGTTATTACGGCTATTAACATACTTGTATTCACAATCAGCGGGCTGTCCCGCTCCCATCAGTCGGTATGTGTAGATGTCTTCTTTAATTCTACTTCACTGTCGGTTTGAAAACCAGTGGCTCACTTGGAATCAGTCAACCACTTAATCATTGCGGTCTTTCTGTCTTCAGGCAAAGCTGCAGCTCCAATCGCAGGGGGCATTATTCTGTCGTTGCTGACCGTCATTCTGTTGACGATATTTGCTTTATTTAACCAAACACTGTTGAAGGCTGTGTCTCCTTCAAAGTAGGAGACGTGGCATGAACAGTAGGCTCGGAAGTTGCCGCGCATACTATAGTTGAATTCGTTTTTCTTACGTTGCAAGGTAACGTCATCCACTGTTGTCTCGCTTTGGCAGTTCGGCTCAACCGCAGTGGCGATACGCACTTCCTCAAAGGCAAACGCCAATTGATGGGTGGCATCATCTACTATGATGGTGCTTTCACTGAAGTTAGATAACTTGCTCGCAGGTGGATGAGCTGCACAGGCAACGGCAGTGAGACTAGAGTTAAGCTGATTCCAAACACCATTCACCAAGGGCTTGATGCCTTTGATATAGACAGGAACATTTCTGCTCTCAACCTGTATATTGCTCAACACATAGCCACCACCAGCGCTCAACGGCTTAATGTCTACTTGTAGCATAATCGTTTCATCGCCATGCTGCTTGGCATCGATGAGCTTGCCAATATCATAGCGCAAACGTTTCGCCCCACTAGGGTTGAAGCTAGCGGTTACCAGTCCAGTTGTCGTTGCTTCGGTATCAGCACGTGCACCTCGCCAAGAATTGAGCGCCGCGGCGACACGTTCACCATCAGTTGCACAATTGCTCGCACAGTTATGATTATCGTCTGTTAATCGCAGCACCAGACGTGAGTTGGGAATATCGTTAAAATTTACCTTGTTGCCTGCGATAATCACCTGATGCGCTTGGCGAGCATCGTTAACAGCAAACAAGGGCGATTGCTTATTACCATGACAGTTAGCGCACATTTCCTGCAACAGCGGCAAAGCGTGCTGGGCAAAGGCAGTCACCGACTGTCTCTGGGCATCGGCAGTAGTCATGTCTTGCCCACCACCTTGTGAGGAAACCTGCATACTATAGTCCACTGAACAGCCGACGGTCAGCGCAAGCAGAACATAGACGTTATGATAGAAACGCATTACTTTCTCACAAACAGATAGTCCTCAACTTCTTCAGGGCGAAGCGGGCTGTCTTTCATAATCGTGTTTAGCTCCCCCTCTTTCCCCTGCCATGCCAACCAGTTTGCCAAAACCGCCGCAGCTTGTGCGATCGGAGCTTGGCTTATCTTGGCATGTTTTTCGGGGGTTAAATTCACCGTGCCGCCATCATTAGCCTTGTAAGCACCCAGCTGCTGAAAACTAACAGCAGGCCGTGCATTAGGATCATAGATGAGCACAAAAGCAGCCGAGCGAGCTTCACTGTCTCCTCGCCAGATATACTTTTGCGCACCGTTATTCCCGACTTCTTCTAGCCTATTGCTATCAGCATCGACACCACCATCGGTGTAGACATGTAGCATCGTCTTACGCTTGAGTGCCGCCGCCATCGCCAGAATAATGCCGATGACCTTGCCTGCCTGTTCATCACGTTCTTCGCCTGTGGTCGCACTGCCGTCATGATAATCGTAACCGCCAAGCGCAATCGTTCCTGCTCCCGCGTAACCCTCCATGATCAGGTAAGCGATCTCAATTGCGGCGGCAAACTGTTGGTCATTGATAAAGCTTTTACCTCGCAAAGCTTCGTGCTTATTCGGATCAAGGTTATCAGCAGTTACGACACCGCTGTCGCTACGATTCGGATCTAGAAGAGCGGCAGCATCGAGATAACCGCATTCAATCATTTTTCTCGCCTGTTCAGGTAAGCTCAATTGTGAAAATCTTTTTAACTGTGCACTACTCATGCCTTCTATAAGCGCCAGCACCCCCGCCATTTTTTGTGGTGAGCGTGCCCAAAACTCGCCTGCCGATATAAGCTGTTGAGCGCTCTTGATGTCGCTGATTAAAGCGGGAGTAACACCAGAGCTGAACGGTGTTACCGAGTTTCCGCCTGAACCACCAGGGAAAGAAGGGTTCGTGCCGACTAAAGGCACAATCTTGCCACTTACGCCCGCTAAAAATATGCCAGGGGCAGTAGCTAGCCTGTTGTTGCTGGTGTCGTCAGCCGACTGCGTGCAAATTACACAACCATTCACTTTAGCAAGCACGGCAGGTGTGGCGACCGACTTGATACCCTTCAGCATCGGGCTGTAGGCATGGAAAGGCAAACCAAGTTCCGAGTTAAGCATGCCTGTTTTGCTTGGATGAAGATCGGGGGGTAAACCCAAGCCCCGATAATCGCTCAACAGTTCGCCGCCATTGTCATAGACCATGAGGTTATTGCCAGCAATACTTGCACCGCCCTGCAAATCAAGTGCGATGAACGCGGGACTATTCTTGTTAATCGCTTGCGGTTTCGCACAAGCATTGGCAGCCAATGCTCGCCCATTGTAGAGCAGTGTTGCCAAGCTAGGCAAAGCAACAAAGCCAGATACCTGCACCGCTAGATCGTTTAGAAATTTTCTGCGTGTTATTATCTTATGCATAGCTGTCTCGCAAATCTTGCTCCTCAATGAAACATCACAGGTGCACTCGCCAGCATAGCGTTACAGACTGTGAACAGAACTTCTTTTGTCTGTTGCATCGGTGCAACGTCTTTGGCAATGTAACGTTCAGCATCTTGCACGGCACTGTGTTCACCGAGCGCTTCGCTGATATACTGGACGATAATGCTTCTCGATTCTGACGTAGGCAGTGTTGCTGATGATGAACGTTCCCAAAAAGCAGCGATAAAAGCAGCGGCTACGCGGTCGCGTTTATCTGGTGCTAAAGCAACTGTAGCGTCAGCTTCAAAATCTATTGCGGGGAAGATATCATTGCGTCCCTTGCCAAGATTTATCAATTGATGACAATAGGCACTAGCCAAGCGAAACACCGCCACCTGCACTGGTGGATGAAAAGCGCTGGCGGAATTGTCGAGTGGCAGCATGCTACTGACGGTGTCGTAGACATCTCTTATCGGTTTGGCATGGTGGTCGATACCAGTCAAGGTGCTCATGGTAAGGTTGATCTCTTGAAAATTTCTTAGGCCTATTTTTTTAGAAACTTTTGCTACAGGCACAACAGCACTGACTTGACCATCGTTGCTGTCGTCAGCTTGACAAGCAGAAAAGCATACACAGCAGAGGGTTATTTTAGATAATGATGACATCATTCAACCACCAAACAAGCAGCTGCGGTGTCCGCGAATAGTTTACGCATATTGTATTGCTCTGCTTCAAAGTTATGTGCCAATGCATCCCTAGCCTGAATCTCCTTGTCTGACTCTGGGGTGCTGAAGCAGACATTTTTGTAAACATGGGTTGCCATGCATGCTGAAAAGGCTTTGCTCGTAGCAATCATCATCCCCCATTCTCTCGCACCCTTGCCAGAGGTTGCGCCTCGCCAGCCCAATGTCGAATTTTGTCCTGTTGTCCATAGGTTTTTGAAAGAGTCGTTGGCATTCTCTTCCTTGCGGTAATCAAAACCAACGTCGGGGTCGATAACGTTCTTGGTAATTTTAGGCTGCACAGCACCGTGCTGATAGATAAGCTGTTCGCCCAAGTAGCGACCATTATCTCTGAACTTCACCTGATCTACGCCAAAGTCGTAGTAGACATTCCAGCCACTCAACGCATCCATGCCTGCATGACAACCACGACAACGTTGTTTGAAGAGACTGTGGTCGCCGCCTGGCTCACGGCTAACATCTTGACGAATGAAGTTTTCCTGCACATTTATATCGTGAAGTTCCTCCATATCGTGGCATAGGAAGTACTTTAAAACGAAAGCCGTCGCGCGCCGATTAGTGCCCGCCGAGTAGTAAGCCTTGGCAAACCCTCGTGTTGACAAAATCCCAGCTATGCCTGCGAGCGGCAGTGCCCCTTCCTGCACCGCTTGCCACCACACGCGACCCTTAACGACATTCCTCTGGTCGTCATATTGTCTATCGTCTTCGGTTACCTTGAACCAATGCCCTCGCGCAACTTTGGACTGCTTGCGCTGCTGTAGACTATCCTTGAGGTCATGCCCATACTGCTGCAAACAGTGGTAATGCTCGTTGGAGTTCGCCATATAAGGGTAAAGTGCACCATCTTCACACCAGTCATCGACATTGTTGCGGCGCATGGGTTGTCCATCAGGGTCGATCGGGCTGCGCTGTTCTGTCTGTAAATCATCTCGTGCAGTGTAGAGATAATCACCGTAGAGTGCCTCCTTAAAAGGAATATCATCCCTAACGATACCAATTAGCGTTGCCACCATGTCGTTCAACACCGTGTTGGTGTTACCTGCAACGTTTGACCAAGCACTGAACATACTGCGCAGTTTAAGATTGTAGAAAGCAGTGCTCTCGGTGGCTAGCAATGCCGCACCTCTGGCATCACCATCGGCTAGTAAGGCAGTCATAGCTTGAAGTGTTGCGGAATCAGGAGGAACACCCGTGATACGCCCATGCATCAGCACCGCGGTAGCACGATCTTCTTCCTCGGATGCATAGCTCGGCAAAGCGAAAATGAGCAGGAAGGTGAAAACCAGCTGTAAAAGAGCACTCTTCATTAAAACTGTTAGCCCCAAACCGTTAGCATGTAATTACCGATGACATGACTGTTGCCAGAGCTTAATCGGCAAACTGCTGGAATTATGTTAGTGAAAACATAAGATAAAACGAATGTTTGTAGGGGTCTGCTAAAAAATAGAAGTCAATTATATCAAGTAGATGCGTTGTCTCATGCCACAAAAATCTGTTTGCTGGTGGTGCATACCTATGCTACACGTTCTTCTGCTTTTTGCGGCTGGCGACCTGGAAACAAGAGGTAAGGGATAGATCATGACGAGCAAGCAAACATATTCTTCGGCACAATCTTCAACACAGGGCTACTGCCGATTTCCGTCGGTGCATGGCGATATGCTGGTGTTTATTTGCGATGATGACTTGTGGACTGCGCCGCTAACTGGTGGCGTAGCAAGGCGCTTGAGCACCAACCTCGCGACGGTAAGTTCGCCGCGTCTATCGCCTGATGGTGAGTTACTGGCTTTCACTGGTTGTGAAGAGGGGTCTGATGAAGTTTACCTCATGCCTGCTACTGGTGGCGAGGTGCAGCGCCTTACCTATCAGGGGCAATGCGGGGGAGTGGAGGTTGTTGGTTGGTCAGCTGATGGTGAGAATATCTTTTACAGCAGTAGTGCTGCCTTACCTTTTGGGCGCTGGCAGTGGCTTTGGCAAGTGCCAGTTGCAGGCGGTGAGCCGCAGCGTCTACCCTTTGGGCCTGCCAATCATGTTGCCTATGCTGCCGATAAGGGTATGGTTATCGGACGCTCGACGGGTGAGCCAGCGCGATGGAAACGTTATCGGGGTGGCACAGCAGGACAGCTGTGGCTTGATGTGGCTGGTGATGGTCAATTCAAACTGCTAGCGCCTGTGGTTGGCAACCTAACTACACCGATGTGGGTTGGTAAGCGGATTTACTTCATCTCTGATCATGAGGGCGTTGGTAATATCTACTCCTGTCAGCCAGCTGGTGCAGATGTGCAACGCCACACCGATCACGATACCTACTACTGTCGTTCAGCCTCGACTGATGGCAAACACATCGTCTATCACGCTGGAGCTGACATCTATGCCTATGATATTGCCAGTGATAACGACCGTCGCATAAACATCAAACTTTGCAGTGCACGCACGCAACGTCAGCGCAAATTTGTTGAGGTAGAGCGCTATCTACAGGAATATGCCCTTGCTCCCGAAGGTCATGCGCTGCTGTTGACGGTGCGTGGCAAACCGTTCACAATGGCTAACTGGGAAGGGGCGGTCAGTCAGCATGGTGAGCGTGATGGTGTGCGCTATCGTTTGACGCAGTGGCTTAACGATGGCAAGCGTCTGGTAACGATTTCAAGTGTTGATGGCGAAGAAAAGTTAGAAATACATACAGAAGATGGCGGCACTTCACCGCAACGCCTCGCAGAACTCGACATTGGACATGCTGTTGAATTAGCAGTCTGTCCGTATTCTGATACCCGCGCTGATAGCAAAGACAAAGATGGCAGCGACAAAGCAGATGCAATAGACCAGCTGCTGATTACTAACGAGCGCTTTGAGTTGCTGCACATTGATTTGGCGACCAAGAAGTTGAGCGTGCTCGACCAAAGCGAGCATTACCACATCAGCGATGTAAGTTGGTCGCCTGATGGTCAGTGGTGTGCCTATGCTTTTCACACCGCACTCAACAAGAGTGCGATCAAAGTCTGTCAGCTGCAGACAGGTGCGACACACTGCATCACCAATGCGGAATTTCAAGACTTTGCCCCGACATGGGATACGGAGGGGAAGTTTCTATATTTTTTAGCAGGACACCGTTCTTTTGCTGCTATCCATGAGTTGATGCACCATTCAGTTGTGCCGCTATCATCACAGCTGATGTTGGTAACCTTGCGTAAGGACGTGTCTAACCCCTTCATCCCGCAACCGCAGCCGTTAGTGGAGGAAGAAAAGCAAGATAGTGATAAGACCAAAGACCCCGTGTCGATCGCTATCGACTTTGAGGGCATTGCGCAACGCACGCTTGCTTTCCCTTGTCCACCAGCCCATTGCCAGCAGCTCGCGGCATTGGACAGCAAAGTTATTTGGACGGAGTTTCCACTGTCAGTCCATGCAGTTGCTGAAGACAACGAAGAAGAAGCGCAGGGTGTATTGAACGTTTATGATTTTACGCACCTCAAGCAAAGGACACTCGTTGCGGCGGTGGAAAGTTTTCAGCTGGCGAGTGATCGCAAAACCCTTGCTTATCAAAGCAAAGGTCGTCTGCGGGTTATCAAAGCAGGTGAAAAACCACCTGAACAAGAAGGCGAGGGCAATGGCGATGCGGCTGGTAGGGATACTGGCTGGATTGATCTTGCTCGTGTCAAGGCTTCAGTCTCGCCACTAGCGGAATGGCGACAGATTTACCGTGAGGCATGGTGTGCGCAGCGCGATCGTTTTTGGACGGCAGACATGTCGGGGGTAGATTGGCAACAAGTGTATAAGCGCTATCTGCCACTGCTTGCTAGAGTGGCGACC
Source organism: Pseudomonadota bacterium (assembly GCA_028877195.1). GTDB lineage: Bacteria > Bdellovibrionota_B > Oligoflexia > Oligoflexales > JAPPIL01 > JAPPIL01. The sequence goes on along the minus strand of JAPPIL010000274.1, from coordinate 6,689 downwards.
CGCGGTGAGTTATCTGATTTGCTATGGGAGATGCAGGGTGAGTTAGGCACTTCGCATGCTTATGTGATGGGGGGAGACTATCGTGATGCCCCTGATTATGCTCAAGGTTGTCTCGGTGCGGACTTTGTTTATGATGCTACGCATGCTGGTTATCGGGTGGCGAGCATACCGTGTGGTGATAGTTGGAGCAAAGACAAGGACTCGGCGCTCAATGCTGCGGGTGCTGACATCAAGGTTGGCGATATACTGCTTGCTGTTGGTGGGCAAAGGGTTAGCCAGCTGGTTACCCCAGAGCATTTATTGGTCAACCTTGCTGGTCAAGAGGTGCAGGTAACTTTCAAATGCGGTGATAACACCAGGGTGGTTACTCTTAAGGCTTTGCGTTCCGATAGAGAGTTGCGCTACCGTGCTTGGGTCAACCGTAACCGCCACTATGTGCATAGCAAGAGCGAAGGTAAGATTGGCTACGTGCATATCCCGCACATGATGGTTGCTGGGTTTGCGGAATTTGAGCGTGGCTTTAGTGCTGAATGCCATCGGGCTGCATTGCTCATCGATGTTCGCCATAATGGTGGTGGTTATGTGTCGCAATATATTTTTGCGCGACTGACACAACGCGTGCTTGGTTATGACATCAGACGTTGGGGTGCACCGATTTCTTACCCTTATCCTGCTGCGCCTGCGCAAATGGTGGCAATTACTGATGAGAATTCAGGCTCTGATGGTGATGTTTTTTCGCACTGTTTCAAGTTGTTGAAGCTGGGTAAGCTTATCGGTAAACGCACTTGGGGCGGTGTTATTGGTATGGATGCAGGCTGTGAATTTGTCGATGGTGGTCGAACAACCCAGCCAGGTTATTCGTGTTGGTTTGTTGATGTTGGTTGGGGAATCGAAAATTACGGCACTGATCCTGACATTGAGGTCGATTATCGCCCGCAAGATTATGCCACAGGCAACGACCCGCAACTCGACCGAGGTATTGCTGAACTCATGCTCCAACTAGAGACTAGTCCGCCGCAAATGCCTGCTTTTGATCAGCGCCCAAACTTATCGTTACCGCGGCTACCGCAATGACGGACAAGAATACTATCTCGCGGCGAAAGTTTGTTACCACGTCGATCGGCACATCATCAGCAGTGGGTCTGGCTTTTCTGGGGTATCGGCGGGCATTTGCCCAGTCTGTATTACAAAAAAAAGCAGAACTACCCTATCCAGTTGATTTTAAACCTACCCCGAACAAGTTGCTTGACTTGCCTGCGGGTTTTCATCTGAACGCATTTTCTAGGGTCGGTGAAAAGATGGACGATGGCTTATACGTGCCAGGCAAGCATGACGGTATGGGGGCTTTCCTCGCTCCCGATGGTAACACGATTTTAATTCGCAACCACGAGTTGAACGCAGAGGACAAGGAAATCAGTGCTTTTGGCTGGAATGATGAGAAGTTAACCTCCTCTTTGAGGGAGCGCCTGTATGACCCTGGCTCAGGTGTGTTGCCTAGTCTTGGTGGCACAACCACGCTTATCTACGATACGCACCAGCAGGAGTTGAAGGGGCACTTCTTAAGTTTAGCAGGGACATTACGTAACTGTGCAGGTGGTAAAACCCCTTGGCATACTTGGATTAGCTGCGAAGAAACGGTGCAAAGGGCAGTTTCTCCCTATGAGATGGATCATGGTTATCCGTTTGAAGTTCCTGCTACCAGTGCGATGTCTTTGGTTGCTCCGCTGCCACTAAAAGAGATGGGGCGATTTAATCGTGAAGCTGTAGCGATAGACCCGCACAGTGGCTGTGTCTACCAGACGGAAGACAGGTGGGATGCTTTATTTTATCGCTTTGTGCCGAACCAGCCGCGTGCTCTACAGCGCGGCGGCAAACTACAAGCCTTAAAGATACGAGGCATTGAGGGAGTTGATACCAGCAACTGGCGCACCCCCAAGCATATCGTTTTGCCTTGGACGTATAAGCCGATACCTGTCGGCGACAAGCTGGCGGTTGAATGGGTTGATTTGGAGAACGTTACATCGCCTGCGGATGACCTGCGCCAACAAGGTTATCAAGAGCGGGGAGCGGCAAGGTTTGCTCGTAGTGAGGGGCTTTGGTATGGAGCTGTTGATAATTCTAGCACTGGGCATGTGTATATCGCCTGCACTCTCGGTGGCCGCAACTACAAAGGTCAGATATGGCAATACACACCTAGTCCTTATGAGGGCACTGCACGTGAAGACAGCTCGCCTGGCAGTTTGCAGTTGTTTGTTGAGCCTAACGACAGCAAGCTACTGGAGGGCGCAGACAACCTAACCGTCGCCCCGTGGGGAGACTTAATCGTTTGTGAGGATGGCGGCGGTGAGCAGTATTTAGTAGGGATTACCCCCGAAGGGCAGTTATACAGGTTTGCCCGTAATGCTGGCAACACTTCAGAGTTTGCAGGTGCGACCTTTTCGCCCGATGGCACGACCTTATTTGTAAACGTGCAAAATCCTGGCATCACGCTAGCCATTACAGGTGATTGGACTAGAGCCAGAGAACTAGCGGTTTAGCTGTTGTCGCTCGTGTAACAGAACTAGTCGTGGTGTTTATTTCTTGCGTTTACAAACTCGCTTGATGAAATTGCTAAAGGCGCTTGCTTGTCTTTTGACATACTCCAGTCCGCGGCACGTAGCTGTTTTGATTTGCTCAGCGCATTTGCGAGTATCTAGTTGGTTGAACTTGGTCTTGAGATAAGCCGCACAAGATAGCGTTGCGTTCTTGGTATGCTTGGCACAGGCATGTGCGAATGTTCCTTCGTCGTTGCGGCGCAAGAACACGTAGGTTGCTAGGGCAACAAGTGTTGCTACAACAAGATGGGTTTCAAACCACCAACTAGAGCATCGCCATAGGGAAAGCAAGGCAAACAACCATCCTAAAACTTTGGCTAAAAGGTAGGCAACAACTACCAGCCCTATGATCGCCAATGGCAGAAACTTGTTTGGTATCCAAGCAATCGGGGCTTTATCAGCGTCGCGATTAACGACAAGGCGAGTAGCTAATACGGCAATGACCGCCGCAACTAGGTGTGTTAGCCACCACAAGGAGCATAGCTTGATGAACAGGTAAACAACAAGGATAAGCGCCACCACCCCTACGCCGACTATGACCATGATAGAATTAGCTCCACTCTTGCCACCCAAGTATTTGCAAAACTTCAGGTGTACTCATCGGCATCTGGGGAAAAATTTTTTACTTGGAAGTAACCACATGCTGTGAAGTAGCACATCATGTGCACTTGCATAATTCTACAATAAATTTGGGCTCTCGTTCTCTTTAGCCTTGTTAGCAAGACTCTCCCAGTGCAGCATGCGGGTGGACATACTGTCTGATAAGAGCATGGTGGTGTTATCAAGGGTGTTTGGCAGCAGCAGGTAAAGATTGAGGAACAGGTAAAGACCGCAAAACTCGCGTTCCTTCAGATGATAGTAGATATTTCGCCAATAGCCGCAAAGGTCGAGGCTATGCCTATCCGTCTCCGCAACATGCTGTAGATACGATTGCGGGTCATGCAGTTTTTTGGAATTAGCCACATCCGCAGCATTACGAATTCTTTGTTGCCAAATGCGGGACAGTGGCGACGCAGACATTGCCACCGCATAAACAAACGGCAAGGATGTAATTTCCTTCCAGACCGCTCCCAGATCAATGACATGCGCAAACTTTTCCGCTGCGGTTAGCGCTTCATCACCGATGACAACATAAGCATCGGCTTGGTCGGTCGCTGCCCAGTGCACAGAACGTGAGGCAAACCTACTGTAGCAATCCGCACCAAACCAAAGATAATAAAAAATTTGGGTGAGTGAATTGCTGGCAAAAGAATGTGGCGAAAGCTTTATCTGGGGAGGATACGGAAATGCCAACGCCTCCGTTTGCGCAAAGATAAGACGAGCCAGACCACGAAAGTCATGCCTATCAGCAGCAATCTTGGTGCGACAGCGAGCAGCAAGTTCGTAATTGCGCGCCTTGATATGGTCGATGACCCTAGTATTTGACTTGACGAAACCAATATAAACACTCTGCACCGCACCATCGCAAGCAACACCGAGCGGCAAAGCCATATCAATGCCCTTATAGGCAGCAAGACAGATGCTTGACCCCATCGCCACATCAACTTGGCGCTCACGCAATTTTTTGTTTATTTGACGTGGCGGGGCAAAAGTAAAGCTAATGCTCTTCCGCCATAACCGCTGTAACTCTAACTTGAGTGGCAACAGATTGTAGTAGTCAACCCAACCTACATTGATAGTGTCGGTGGGTTTCATGGCTGCAACTCCGCAAGACTGGCATCTACCGCTGCTAACGTCATTGCAATATCGCCTGTAGTGTGGGCAGTAGACACAAACCCAGCTTCAAATGGCGACGGCGCAAGATAAATGCCGTGTCGCAGCATTGCCCAAAAGAAGCGCTTGAACTGCGTCGTATCGCATTGCATCGCCTGCTCATAAGATTGTAGCGGTTTGTCAGTAAAGAAAATACCAAACATACCCCCCTGTGCTTGTGTCTGCATAGGTATAGCATGTTTGGTCGCTAGTTCGCTGATGCCTGTGGTCAGCATGGCGGTAAGCTCGTTTAGGTGCTGGTAACTCTGCGGGTTAGCCAATATCTCCAATGTCTTTGCACCACAAGCGGCGGCGACGGGATTGCCTGACATCGTGCCCGCCTGATAAACTTCACCAGTTGGAGCAAGTAACGCCATAATCTCTTCTTTGCCCCCAAAAGCTGCGAGTGGCAAACCACCACCGATAATCTTGCCGAGTGTCGTTAGGTCAGGAGTAATTTTAGTAAAGGTCTGAACACCGCCCCAACCAACCCGAAAACAACGCCCAAAACACCAAAACAAACACACCCCCACCACCCAAAAAACCAGTCATCACCTCGTCAAAGATCAATACCGCCTGATGTTCAGTGCATAATTTGCGCAACTCAAGCAGATAATCAGGCAACGGCAAAATTAAACTACAGTTGCCAATAATCGGCTCAACGATTACCGCTGCAATTTCTTCAGTCGCAAACACCTGCCGCAACGCCGAGATGGAATTGTAAGGCAAAGTCAAGGTATCCTGCACAAGAGCGGCAGGCACGCCACTACTGCTGGCAATACCTTGAGTCGCAGCCCCAGAGCCAGCTTTAGCTAGGAGCATGTCGGCATGCCCATGATAACAGCCACTAAATTTGATGATTTTGCTTTTGCCTGTAAATCCACGTGCTAGCCGCAAAGCACTCATACATGCTTCTGTGCCGCTTGAGACAAAACGCAAACGCTCAACGCTGGGCAGGGCACGGCGAATCTGCTGGGCAAGCTTGGTTTCAGCGGTGGTCGGTGCTCCGAAGCTCAACCCTTGCTTTACCGCCTCACTTGCACAAGCCACGATAGCAGGATGAGCATGCCCTAACACCAATGCCCCGTAGCTACCGACGTAATCAAGGTAGGTGTTGCCATCTTCATCAAGGACATGCGCTCCCCTACCGCTGCGAATGAATAGCGGTGTGCCTTCAACTGCTGCAAAAGAACGCACAGGTGAATTCACACCCGCAGCGATATTATTTTTAGCATCATCAAATGCCAGCCTGCTTTTAGGATAACTACTTGCCGTTTGCCCATGCCTGTTCATAACTTACATTCCAGACCGCTGTTCTCTAGTGTTTGACAACTTTGTGTATTTGTTTGGCTATGAATAGCTAAAGTTTTCAGTGTCAGCACCGACTGCGAAGAGTGTGCTAACATATAGATGGTAATACCATAAGAGGGATAGTGATGAAAATATGCCTGTATCTATCTTGTATGACGGTTGCTCTTGCTGCGGTTTTTGGCTGTATCCGCCGCACTGATAGTAGTGTGGCAAGTATGCCTGTTAGACCGAAGATGTTAGTGCCGTTAGAAAACTTTTATACCAACAACGAAACAAAGTTAAAAAATCTTCATGATGCCAGCAAGGTGTCTGATGCCGAAGTAGCAGAAATCAAAAAATTCCTCCACAAAACGCTAAAAGAAATTATCACCGCCTTGCCCGACAAAATCGAACATCGTGATACTCGCATCAGTTATGTTTCTGAAGAGCGGATACTTTCATACCATTCGGCTTATGGTCTGTGTGAGAGCGTTGACCGTAGCAAGTGTTTTCGACTTGAAATTCAATTTTCAACCTACTACTCCTCAAGCATCAAGGTATGGCAACTGCCAGCAAATAAAGACCTTGCCAGTATCAGCCAAGCCTATAGCGAAAGCAAGTTACCGACGCTTCTCGATGCGTTGCGCAGCATGTTTCCACACAAGTTGGGTTATGATGAGCTAAACATCAGGTATTACGGTAAAGACGATGACAAGACACTGTATGTGTTGGCAGGGGCAGCCAGCACCGACAATCGCCGTGAGTTACATATCAAAGTAAAAGACGGCTCGATCGACAACACCAGCAATGCCTTGTTCCCGCATATTATCTGGCCGCGTGATGTCATGTTGTTAGATGATGAGAGCGAAGCGGGCGGCGAAGAGCCTCACCCAAGCCCCGACCTTGAGCGTATTCCAGAGGGTTAACCAAACTACTGATGTCAGTCAACACGATGGATCTAATCACGTAACTGAACTATAAAATGGGCGTAGCTACGCGGCTTTGTTGCATAAGTAATGCCTATTTTTTTATGCGAGGAGCGTGAGCTTCGCA
>JAPPIL010000186.1 GCA_028877195.1 Pseudomonadota bacterium | reverse complement strand
TTTTAGGATAGAGGAGTGGAGGAGATCGTTGGGCGATCTCTGTTCTTTCAATTCAGAGGGGATTTAACATGAGAATGAAACTAGTAGCCACCGTCCTGCTCTCCTGCGTGATGGCGATGCCCGTATATGGCAAAGGGCCAGTTGTTATGGTGGTAAGGAATTTACTAAAATTATCCCCAGAACAAATAGTAGCAATAAGGCAGCTGGATGATGCGCAGGTCAAGAAAATATGGAATCTGGATGATGGGCAGCTGGAGGCATTAAAGCGGCTGGATGATGCACAGCTGGAGGCATTAAAGCGGCTGGATGCTAATTGGTTTGCGGGAATAATGCGGCTGGATGATGCGCATGTCAAGGCAATAAGGCTGCTGGATGATGCGCAGATTGAGGCTCTATGGCAGCTGGATGATGTGTATCTTGAGGCAATAATGCGGCTGAATGCTGATCAGCGTGAAGCAATAAGGCAGCTGAATGATGAGCAGATTGAGGCAATAAGGCAACTTGGTGCTGATCAGATTAAGGCAATAGGGCTATTAACAGACAACTAATCCCCAGATAACAGCACATGCTATACTTCCTGCATGGGTAAGCGAGTCTTTCAATTGCAACCGACATGGAAAATGCTGTTCATCGCACTGGCGTTAGCCTTGCCGCTACAGCTTCTATTCGTATATGCGGTTCTCTATGCCATTGGCTGCTAATCGCCCGCTTCTCAAGATGAAAACATAGTTGATTGAGCGTCAACACCTTCCAGTTAATAATCGATTGAATTCATACACAAAATATCCTAACACTGTCGGGCATGTTGGAGATTGGGTAAACTTAACCAAAACAATTTAGACAGGAGGGTAAATAGACTATGAAGGCCGTAGGAATTATTTTGTTAAGTGTAATGCTTGCGTCGCCAGCGCTTGGGTTCTTTAATTTTGCAAGCAGGTCTGCGAATAAGCTTAATAAGTTGCGGCTATTTGCGCGGACGTTTCGAGTCATGCAGATTGAAAATTACCAAGCAGTCAAAGCTATGGATATGGATCAATTTAAAGCGATCAAAGATTTAGATGAAATTGCGGATATTGACCAGCTTAATGCGGCGCTAAAGCTACAGCTTGACGTAGACTACACAGAGTTAAGAGAAGATCAGATAATAGCAATCCAAAAGCTATCTGTTGACCAATTCAAGGCGATTCAGAGGCTGGCTAACGAATGAGCTATTCCATAATCTAGAGCGGACATGTGATTAAATATAAATCGGCGAAGTCCGCTAAACATGATCGAATTGAAATGGCGACACGCCCTAATACAACCTACCCTGATCGCGAATACGCCAACCGCGGTTAGCGAGGATGCGTCGCGCCAAATAACCTGCATCAGAATATCTTGAGTTGCCGCCATCTATCGCCACACCACTAACCTTCATCAGAGGTGAGGTCTCGACGATACGAATCAACATCAAGCTGTAAACTTCCGTCGGCAAGGTGATGTAAGAAAAAGCCTTGTCCATATCAACCATGCTGGCAAAATTCCACCTACGCACATCTGGCTGTGCCGCCTGCGCATGTTGAAATATACGGTTCATGTATTGCACTTTGCTGACATCCCAAGCACTAACATCGGGGCTTGCTACTTCCGAGCGATAGAACATCGCACTCATATCTTCAACAGAGCTCGTATCCCAACTACTAACATCAGGGTTTGCCACAGGTGTCATACTAAACATGTAGCCCATATCCGTAACCGCAGCCGTGCTCCAACCGCTTACATCGGGGTTTGCGGTCTTTGCCTGCATAAACACTGCTCGCATATTGTTGACAGTCGCAGTGTCCCAAGCACTGACATCGGGGTTGGCGACCGTAGTCGCAGCAAACATAAACGAAATATCAGTAGCGCTCTGCATATCCCACTTGCTAACATCAGGGTTTGCCACCTGCGCTTGCAGAAACATGCCCCGCATATTGATGACACCACTGACATCCCAAGCACTGACATCGGGGTTAGCTACGGCTGCATTGGCAAACATATAGGACATGTCCGTAATACTATAGACATCCCAAGCACTGATATCGGGGTTAGCTACGGCTGCATTCTCAAACATGCCAGATACAGAACGCAGCGCTACGGTATTCCATCTCCTAACGTCGGGGTTAGCGACAGCTGTCCGCCTGAACATGCCATCCATCCGCTCAACTCGTGCCACATTCCAAGCACTGACATCAGGGTTAGCACTCCGAGCATTGTCAAACATATGCATCATCAGACGCGCTTGAGCCGTATCCCAATCAGCAACCCCAATCTCCACCAACGGCGCAGAGAAAAAAGCATAGCTGAAATCCTCCACCGCACTAACATTGCCACCAGCTACGCGCACTAAATTCTCGCAGGCGGTGAAAGCACCATACATACTACGCAAACCAGTGTCGCCAAGACTTGACACCTCAACGATGCTGTCCTTGCTGGCTGGATACTTGAGAAAACTCCACGCCTCCATCATGCCAGCAATCGTAACCGTATAAGTCCCCGCTTCATCGTACTCATGCAGAGCATCAGGGTCATCGAAACTAGAGACGTGCCCAACCGCACCATCACCCCAGTCAACGACAAAATTGTAGCTGTATCTCTGTGGCAATGGCAGCTGAATCTGCCTGTTCGTATCAGCAACCGCCCAGCGCGACACAAAATCGCTTTGAGCATATACTGCCGATGCCCCGAACAGCGATACGCACAGAATAGTGCATAATGCCTTTGCTACAAATGCTACAAATTTGGTCATAGTTCTAGCAGGCATGATTGCTGATCTAGCGGCTATAGAAGGAGGAGTTGACAACCGTCTTTGCATGGCATGTCTCTCGTTGGTAATTTGTATTAATTATATCAAGCGTTTACACTTGATGCGAGTAAAAATTTGCGCAGGCTAAAGACCCCTTGTTATGAGGCATTTGCAGTTTGTTGGTATGGTGGTGAGAGGCAGAATAAAAAACCGCAGCGACCAGCGATGCTGCTAACCACTGCGGTTTTGTGGAGAGAGATGAAGAGGACGCTATCCTTGTGTTTTAGGCGTTTCCTCTGCTGTTTCAGCTGCTGTTTCAGCTGTTTCGTCAGTACTTTTAGCAGCTTGCTTTGTTACTTCTTCGGATGTTTTAACAGGAACTTCATCCGTAGATTTTGCAACGTCATCACCCTTTTTGAACAACTTCTTGAACGGCTTTTTGACGGCCACGTCGATCACATTGCCCGCACCATCTTTGATCCTGATCAAGCCATCCTTGGCAAAGACACGACAACCTGGAATCAACAGACATACACCCGCAACAGCAAGAGTGCTGACAATGACCACACGCTGTTTGTCGCCTTGTGCATCCGTAGTATCAGTATCGCTACCGTCTTGATGCTCTTGCTCAAGCTGATCTATCGCCTGCTCTGAAACACTGGCAGTTGTATAGCCGTCGTCTGCGGGATAAGTTCCGCAGCTAACAGCCAACAATGCCGCCGCAAATAATGAAATAACTGACTTTAACTTCACACTAGCCTCCTAGTTTTAACAAACACACACAAACTTAACCGAACAGCGCTCGTTTTAAGAGATATATTGTGATTTTACAAATTATTTTTGATATTTCTCAATAATTGTTGTGCGGTAGCTATTTAATTGCCAGATAACCTTCAAAACAGAGGTACTTCATTATCAACTGGGTGCGAGTAAACCCTACTTTTTGCAGGGTTTTTAGGTTATCGCCACAGTGTCGTGGCTTAAGCACCCCCTTGAGGCTATTGGCTTTGGCAAAGATCTCGTCAGGGTCGTAGCCGTTTTGAAATTTCCTGTCCGCATGGATTAGGTTAGCCATATCTTGGAACTGTGAGTCTTCCTCGTAAACCTTCTCAAACATGATGAATGCTGCACCAACGTTAAGTGCTTGATAAATCTTCTGAAGTAGCAATGCTCGTAGCTTCGGGGCAATAAACTGCATCGTGTAGTAGGAGATTATCAGGTCGCTTTCGGCAAATCGCATTTGGGTGATGTCATCATGTTGAAGCTTGATATTAGGCAAGTCTTGGCAGCGCTGCCTTGCTTGTGCGAGCATGCCCTCCTCAATATCCACTGCTAATACCGCCACATCCTGATGGCGCTGTGCGATCTTGATACTTAAACGGGCGGTAGCACAGCCCAAGTCATAGCATACCGAGTCTTTAGTGAGAAAAAAATCAGAGTAGCCGAGCACCAGTTCATGCCCTTGATGATAGAGAGGAACGGAGTTCTCAACGTGGAAATCAAAACTATTGATTACGTGCGGCGAAGAAAAACTCCAACGCCTACTCTTGAGAACGATTGAATCCCCAACCTCGTGATTCAAAATTTATCCCTTGTGCTTGTGCGTCTGTTGTTCCTACGCATAACCAGTTGATCGCTAACGATTAAACCCCACACCACACCGCTAATAAAACCAAACACGTGTGCGGCACTGGCGATGTTGCCAACCATACCTATGATTCCCATGAATAGCCACACCAGCATGAAGCCTAGGGTGAAATTATCCAAGATATAACCACTACGCGGCTTAAATTTGCCCATAATCCAGACATAACCGAGTAGTCCGTAAACTACGCCTGAAAAACCACCGAAGATGCTGGCTGCCATCAGGTATTGACAAGTATTTGAAATGATGCCGATAGCGACGACCAACAAGAGAAGATACTTGCCACCCTCACGCTGTTCAAGCTGACTGCCAAGAACATGCAACCACAACATACTGAAGATGATATGCAGAAGGTTGAAGTGCAAAAATATCGGGGTTAGCAAACGCCACACTTCACCAGCACGAATTTCCTTGAACAGCGGTTGGGCATAAGCACTATAAATCAGCAGAGCATCGAGACTCGGCAATGCTTGCCGAGCGATAAAGACTAGCACCGAGATCGCAATCAATGCCGTTGTGATGGCTTTTAATGCTGGACGGTGGAATATTTGGGTGCGCACATCGATGTAGCGACTGTTTGTTTTTTTGACAGTCGGAGCGATCGTAGGCAGGCGTTGGAACTGTTCAGCCGTTGGGTCAGCGAGATACACTTGTAGGGAATCTTTAGCGGCATCTATTTTATCTTCATCTTCAGCCCATAACTCAACATCGTCTTGGTCGCCATGACGAATTGCTACTTCCAAGCCACGACTGCGCAAAAAATTAGCAAATACAGCGACTTGTTCTTTAGGAACTTTTCCTATGCGTCTCATCGGTTACCCATAGCGGTAATTCGGCAGGCTGCACTTTCGTTTAATTTGTCGTCTTTGTAAAGCGCTTGGAATGCTTATTGCATGATGATGGACGTGGACACTCGGTTGTCAAATAGACTGGAGTAGTTAGATGAAAGAATTGTTTACACACTTGAACTGTTTTAATTTGAATTCTTCGCAATACTGGATCGTTCCCGACATATATCAATGTTCTGATTTTGAAGTTAGTTGGTCGCGAGCCGCTAGTGGTAATTCCTTATGGCGCATACGACTGAAAGGCAATGAGCGTTGGGATGAATTTGACCATAGTCGTGCGATTAGAGAATTCTCGCGGCGTGGCATTGATCTCGTTGCTCTGCGTGGGTGCATTGAGGACACGATTCTCAAACAAGCAGTTTACGCGATGCAGGTTACTAATAGTGCCAAGCAGGTGTTGGGTGAAGCGGCAGTAGACGATGCTGTAACTGAAGCAGAGATGATGGTTGAGGAGCTGGTGCAAAAAATAAAAAAAGCAATCAAACCTGATAAAGCCAAACAATTGGAAAAACACCTCACCCTTGTCCGTAAGAAATAGTTTTATATGCGAGAAAGCGTTAGGCATCCACGCCTAACGCGGCACTCATTCAGATACCAACAAAGTCGGCATAACAACACTGACTCTAAAGCCAGACCCATCGCTCAAGTGCTTGCCATCAAGTCTTTGCGCATGTCCACGCTGACGACTTTTGATACCCCAGGCTCCTGCATCGTAACACCATACAAACGATCAAAGATGCTCATTGTCTTGCGGTTATGCGTAATGAGAATAAACTGAAAACGTTCAGCCAAGCTTGATAATACACGACTGAAACGTGCGACGTTAGCCTCGTCTAGTGCCGCATCAACTTCGTCAAGAAAACAAAACGGTGTCGGTTTGGTCTTCAATAAGGAAAAGATCAATGCTATCGCAGTCAAAGCCTTCTCACCACCAGAGAAGAGGTTCATGTGTTGACGCTTCTTACCAGGCAGCTGCACCATAATCTGCACCCCTGAAGCAAGCGGCGTATCAGGCTCTTCCAATATCAACTGCGCTTGCCCACGTGGGAATAGCAGCGGAAACAGTTGATTGAATTCAGCATTAGCACTGCTAAATACTTCCGTAAAACGTTTTGCCGACGTTGCCTCTATTTCATCAGCAGCTTGTTGTAGGAAAGTAATGCTCGCATGTAATTCTTGGCGTTGGGCATCGATGAACCCCTTGCGAGCAACGATCTTCTCATATTCTTCTAATGCCAACATATTAACTGAACCCAGGTTTTGCATTGATTGTTTGATCTTCTGCTTTTCTTTGGTGAGTGCGGCAAGATCAAGGTCTGTGGGAATTTCTGTCTTCTCTAACACTGAATCTTCATGCACCTGCGCCTGTTCCTGCACACTACTGATACTCTCCTCAAGCTGTGCCTTATGCGCCGACTTCAAGGCAATGTTCTTCTGCACCGTCGCATGCTGGCGCTGTTGTTTAGCCAACGTTTGCGCTGTTTTTTTCTGCGCCTCAATAAGCAGCTGTAGGGTCTCCTTTTGCTTGTGTAATTGCTTGCCTCTATCCTCTTGCGCATGCAGTAAATTGGCGAGTGATTGGCGATACTGCTTGCTATCGCTAACCGCACGTTTACCCTCCTCCTGATAACGAGCATGGTCATCATAATAGCGATGCAATCTTGTGCTGATACTGCTGATGTGATTTTGCTTCTCGGTAATCGCTGCCGCCAACGTATCAGCATTAGTCTGCACCTGCATCTTCTCTAACGCCAACTCTTGCGTCTTTGCCTGCAAACTATCCCGTTGCTTTTGATAACGTTGATAATCACTTTTGATTGCCCTAATATCCTGTTTTAGCTCCCGCAATTCCTGCGCTAGCCCCTCCTGTTCAGTGTGCAGGTTTGCTACTTCTTGGTCGCTTTGTTGTAAAACTACCGCGAGTCGCTCTGCTTCAGCTGTCAGTGAGTCCTTGACCCCTTCTTCATGCTCAATGCGTTGGACAACAGCACGGAAGCCTGTCGCAATCTTATCTGACCCTTGCGTATTGCTGGCAATTTCACGTTCAATGTCAGCCAATTCAATACTATTCTTGGTGATCGTGCCATGCAGATTATCAATCTCAGATTGAATTTGCGCTAGTTGCTCCTGCTTGCTCGTAACCCGTGTGCGCAATTGCTCAACCCGTTGCTGTTGCGAAATAATACCAACATTGTCATCCCGCACGACCGCCAGCCTACCATCAGCCGTGCACCATGCCCCTTGCGCAGTCAATAGATACACCGACGCTGGCATGTCCCGCCAAATTCCCACATCAACATGTAAATCTAAACTGATGAACACCCGTTTGCACAAACTCCGCACTGGCTCTCGCACTTCAAGGTAGCTGTAAATTGGCTCAACATTGTAATGCTGCTGCCAAGCACGCAAATCCGAGTAGTTAACCTTGGGCAAAGCGCTTAATAACAAGGCATTTGCTGTTCCAAAGCCTGCAAACTCGACCCCAAAACGCAACCCATCCTCGTAAGAAACAAGCACTATTTGTTCAGCCCAGTGTTCAAAAGCACGGATGAGCTTCGGTGGCAAAGTCGCTATCTTCTTATCAAAGGCAATGTAATCAGCTAACGCCTTGAGCCGCCTATCATCAGTGGTAGTCTCGCCACTAACATGTGCTTGTAAAGTATTGGCAGCACTGTCGTAGGTTGCTTTATGCTTAAAATACTCTTCTTTTGCCGCATCACGCTTCGCCTCAAGTGTAAGGCGTTGCTGCTGTAAATTTTCATTGTGTTTAGTGAGCATATGCTTGCGTTCTTCTTGGAAACCAAGCCCGCGTTGATGCACAAGCATTGATGCTTTGAGCTTATCGCGCTGCGCATAGCTGGTGGAAAGTTTAGCATCATTGCTTTGCAGCTGCTGCTTAAGACTATCTAGTGCCTGTTGCGCTTGGCGGCTATTGTTCTGCGCCACCTTGCAGGCAACAGAAACCTCGCTAGCCGCATGCTGAAGGCTTTCGGTCTCGTCTTGATATTCAGTTTGTTTAGTCGTTATCGCAGCCGACTGCTGTTCCAAATGCTCAAGATCGGCAGTAGCTTGTGCTAGTGCGTTTATCGTGCGTTGCAGCTGTTTTGCAAGTGTAGCGTGCGCACGCTGTTGGGTTTTCAACTCACGCTCATTGTCGCCCAATTCCTCTTCAGTCGTCGCAATTTCATCGCCTAGTTCACGGACACGCTTAGCGCTATTTTCCTTTTGCAAATTGAGCTTGACCAACGTTGTCTCAAACTCATGGCGATTGTTTTGTATTTGTTCGGTTTCTCGTGCTATCTGTTGAATTTGTGGCTCAATACTGCGCTGTTGCTGTAGTAAATCATTGCGTTTGCTTTGAATTTTTTGCAACTCTTGGTAACTGACAATCTCCTGTCTGTTTTCCGCTCGCAATTCAGCCAACACGGTCGTAAGTTTGTTTTGTAAATCTTGGAAACGGTAGGCAAGCATCTGCTGTTCAATTTTTGCATGTTGTGCGGATAAGGCTTGCCACTGTTTGGCTTTTTCAGCTTGGTCTTTAAGGGTTTGCTGTTGTTGCTCTAGTTCGTGAGCGATGTCCTCAATGCGACTCAAGTTAAGTTTAGCGCTCTCCAGTTTTTTTTCAGTCTCCGCCTTTTTGCGACGAAAGACTACCGTGCCAGCGGCTTCTTCAATTATTTCACGAATGTCTTCTGGCTTGGCATTCAAGATACGGTCAACTTGCCCCTGTTGAATCATTGAGTAGCTTTTGCTACCGAGTTCACTGATCGAAAAAAATTCAATTAAATCTCGTAAACGGCACGACTGATTGTTGAGCGTCTGCTCCTTGCGACCATCGAGGTAAACGCGGCGGGTCAGCTTAATCTCACGCTCATGCGCTAGTTGTGGAATGGTCAGAGACTTGTCGCTATTATCAAAAGTTAACGAAACTTCCGCCATACCTAACGGCTTGCGATGCTCTGAACCTGAAAAAATTAAATCAACGGAACGCTCGCCGCGCAACAGCTTTGCATTTTGCTCGCCCATTACCCAACGCACTGCGTCGATGATGTTGCTTTTACCCGAACCGTTGGGGCCGATGATACCACTGATATTATGAGAGAACTGAAACTCAACTCGATCGGCAAAAGACTTGAAGCCACTGATCGCTATCTTCTTCAGAAGCACAGCAGACTACTCAAGTATGATTTCTTGAAATTCTTCTGCGGTAGGGGCGAGTTTAAACATTCGCAAACGATTAGAAAAGAACGCGACCGTCAGCATAATGCCACGTGCATTGACCGCAAACGCACCAAGTTCAGCACCATCACCACGCGACACCTTGCTCTGCCACGCAGGGGTCTGCACTACGATGCTTGAGTAGGTGTCTTCACGCGGCCAGCTGGCTCTATCACGCAAACTGCCGATAAACAGCACATTGCCGATATTATCGAGGCGCTGCGCCACCAGATGACTTGGATACCAGAGCTTATGCGGTGATTCCACCGCTTGTTCAAAGGTAAGGGCATGCCGGCCATTAGTTCGCAAGTCCGAGTTGATAATGACCTTGACGACATTGTTCGCCGAGTGGCTGGCAGTTGGTAAAGCACCGCGCTGTGAAAGATAAAAACTAGAGCGACCATCAGGGTCTGGAGTTGCGTGCCAAAAACTAGTGCGGTAATATTTTTTTGCTGTTGCTAAACTATCGTAGGTTAACCAATGCATTTCAGAAACAGGTGCATTGCGTGTGTCAGCCTTGATGTCATATATCGCAAACTGATAAACTGCCGCCACATGTGCTGGCACTTGACCTTTTTCCCAAACATCAGGGACAAAATTTCCACTATTGCTATCACCAGTGCTGCCATTGTCTACTTCCCCACTCGCACCTTCGCTATCTTCTAATCTGCGATCAGCGACTGGTTGCCCAAGCGAAGTCGGAAAGGCAAGTAACAACCCTTGCTCGGTATCAAGATACATTGCCCGCCGCGGATGGTGATACTTGCGCACAGGACGAAGTGTATCGGTGTCATAGTCGCCGCGCAGTAATGTGCCATCAGTGCAGCCGACAAAGAAATAGCGGTAACCAACACGCTGCACACTTTGTAGTGGTAGGCAATCCACTTGCCAGCGTTTTTTAAGTTGCGGAGCAGCAGGGGTCTGAATGGAATAGCGATGCACCTCCGACTGCTCGGACTCGGTGCTTTGCATGAAAGTAACCAGCATGTTATCGCCTGCGACGCTAATGCTACTAGCAAGGCGAGGGGTGGGAATTGCCCGCAGCTTTTTGCCAGTTTCGCTGACAACGAGGATAGAGCCTTGATCGTAGGTGCGGTCATGGTCAGCATTGATGACATAAAAGTATGCGCCAGTATCGGCAACAGCGACATCTATCGGACTTGCTAGATGTTTACCAAGTTGCATGAACTGCTGCGACACATCACAAGCGACTAGACACAGCACCAAGGTTAGCAAAATCGGTAGTTTAGGTAGTTGTAGCAAAGGCAAGCGCCCCACAGGTTGAGGCTCAAGTATAGAGGGTTTGTCAAGCTATAGCAAGGTTTTGACTGTGCGAGCGAGAAGCATTGCCTCCCGCCCTGTTCCTGCTGATTTACTATTCGCCATCGTCTTTGCTTTTGTTCGGTACTTCCTCAACTTTTTCTTTGGAGCATGTATTCGTGTAGAAGTCCTTGCGCTTCTTTAGGTTTTCGGCCAAGCACGTGTTGATGTTTGCAGTCGCCGCATAGGCCTCGAAACCTTGACCAGTTGCTGTTGCGCCTGATGTTATGAAGCAAGCCCTCATGACAACCGCATCACGACCACCATCATTGTCTTTTAGATACGACATCATGTGCTGCAGGCTATTTAAGGCAAAGTCAATGATAGCATAATCCAAGACGCAGAATTGAATTCGATTTAGTCGTGGCTTGCCGGACAGTCTTTTGATGGAATTTTTAGCATTAAAATCTACCGCAGCTTTGATGTCAGCATCGTTACGATGCGCCCAAATCGCATCAGCAAAATGTTTTGCCTCCGCATCACCATCACGTTGACCGCCGCCTTCAATGCCTGGGTCAACTAAATCCGCCGAAGCTAGGGTGGAATCTTAAGCCACCGAACATGAAACAAACGCTAAACTTGTCAGCAATACAAACAATACTTTAAACATAATAACTAACCTCTCCTAATAACATGATTGTCAAATATCTAATCTCAACCATGTCCATCGGGAGTTTTAAGTTTTACTTTAAAAATATTTGATTTTTCAGGAATGCTGATCGAGTTGTTCTTGCTGCCCGCTGCGGCGATGAAAGCTAACGCTTGTCATCCGTTCCTGTGCTGACAGGTTGGTCGTCTGATTTTGAGCTGGGCTTGTTGCTTTTCTTGCTGTTCTTTGCGTTACCCTTAGCGCTAACCTTATCAGACGGAGTGTCTGAATGATAAACAAGCACTGGCTCGGACTTGCCATTGATAGCGTCTTCGGTCATGACGACTTCCTTAAGACTTTTGAGGCTCGGTATCTCATACATCGTGTCTAGCATTGACGCTTCAATAATTGAACGTAAACCACGAGCACCCGTCTTACGCTCAATCGCTTGAGCTACGATTGCTTGCAGTGCATCGTCAGTAAACCGCAAACCAACACGCTCATAGCCAAGTAGTTTTTTGAATTGCTTGACGATCGCGTTCTTGGGTTCAGTAAGGATTTTAATCAACGCATCCTTGTCAAGTTCAGATAAGGCACAGACGACTGGCACACGCCCGATAAACTCTGGTATCAAACCAAACTTCATCAAGTCTTCGGTTTGCGTTTTAGCAAGCAACTCTGAAATATCATGGTCGTCTTTAGAATGAATAGTCGCCCCAAAGCCTATCGATGACACCTCAATGCGATCAGCAACCACCTCTTCAAGCCCAGCAAAAGCACCACCACAGATAAACAGGATATTGGTTGTATCTACCTGCAAAAATTCCTGCTGCGGATGCTTGCGCCCACCACGCGGCGGCACATTAGCAACCGTGCCTTCAATTATCTTTAGCAACGCTTGCTGCACTCCCTCACCCGACACATCACGGGTAATAGAGGGGTTCTCGCCTTTGCGAGCGATTTTGTCTATCTCATCAACATAGCAAATGCCACGCTGGGCAAGATCGACATCGTAGTCGGCGTTTTGTAGCAGACTTAAAATTATATTCTCAACATCTTCGCCCACATAGCCTGCTTCCGTGAGATTAGTGGCATCCGAAATGGTGAATGGAACATTGAGAATCTTTGCTAACGTTTGCGCTAAGAGAGTCTTGCCACTACCAGTCGGGCCGATCAACAGTATGTTGGACTTCTGGAGTTCAACACCATCATCCTTCTTTTCGGTTTTGTCAATGCGCTTGTAATGGTTGTGCACCGCAACACTTAACGTCTTCTTGGCTCGCTCTTGACCGATGATGTAGTCATCCAAAATCTTGTTTATTTCTTTGGGGTTAGGGACTTTGCGTCTAGTGTTAAGTAGTTCTTCCTTGTCCGCTTCTTCGGCGATGATGTCGTTGCAAAGTTGGATACACTCGTCGCAAATGTAGACGTTTGGGCCTGCGATAAGCTTCTTAACTTCACGCTGGTTCTTGCCGCAAAAACTGCAATGTAGTCCTGCATCACGACTTGCCATTAAGCCTCCTTAATTCCCGCGACACGCATTACTTTGATGCCTTGTCGGGTTGAAATATGTCATCAACTATGCCGTATGCCTTTGCGTCCGCCGCGGACATGAAGTTGTCGCGATCAATGTCTCTCGCCACCACCTCTGGATCTCGTCCCGTATGTTCAGCCATAATATTTATCATGCGTTTCTTGATGTTGATAATCTCGGCTGCCTGAATGTCAATGTCCGTTGCCTGACCTGTAGCACCACCTAGCGGCTGATGTATCATTACCCGCGAGTTTGGCAAAGCATAACGCTTGCCCTTTGCTCCCGCCGCCAGCAACCAAGCCGCCATGCTCGCACATTGCCCGATGCTGTAAGTGCGAATATCAGACCTAACTATTTGCATCGCATCGTAAATAGCAAGCCCTGCCGTTACCGAGCCGCCTGGAGAGTTGATGTAAAAGTGAATGTCCTTGTCAGGATCTTGGCTCTCAAGGAACAGAAACTGGGCAACGATAACATTGGCAATTTCATCCACAATAGGCGTGCCAAGAAATATAATCCTATCCTTCAATAAACGTGAGTAAATATCCCATGAACGCTCACCACGACTGGTGTTCTCAACCACTATCGGTATCAGTGCCATCTGTTCTCCTAACTAGGCATGCCGCCATGCTATTCCACATGTCGTAATCGTCAGCATGCGTGGTTTACTTTATGTATTCGTTACAATGCATAGTCTGCCCTATATTGCCTATCGGCAACTGTTTGTTCGCCAATAAACGAGTGCCTTTTGGCGCTTGCTTACTGGCGATGATAATTTTCAGCCCGTTCCTTAAACAAGGCTAAAAATCGTGCCCCTGCCTCACCATCGACCAAGCGATGGTCGAATGTTAAACTTATCAAGGCTTGATGTCTAATGGCAATCATGCCGTCAACCACTACCGCTCGCGGCACTATCCTGCCGATACCCAATATCGCCACCTGCGGCTGATTGATAATTGGGTTGGACATAAGACTACCATACACCCCAGGGTTAGTAATACTAAATGTGCCGCCGCAAACATCTTCCGCTGCTAACTGCTTGGCTCTTGCTTTGAGCACCAAATCATTGAGCTTGCGAGCAATACCCTCAAGGCTCAACGTATCTGCATTCCTTAACACAGGCACGATTAAACCGTCTGCGCCAAGAGATACAGCACAGCCGATGTTGATACTGTCCTTCCATAAGACATCATCCCCATCAACAGAAGCATTGAGACTGGGGAACTGCTGCAAGCATGTGCAAGCAACGTGCAAAAAGTAAGGGGTGCAGGTAAGCTTGAAACCATACTTTTGTTGGCAGACAGGGGCGAATTGGTTCTTTGCCGCCAGTAACTGCTCCATGTCTATCTCAAACACCGTCGTAACATGCGGGGAGGTGCGCACCGACGCTAGCATGTGGTTGGCAATCGCCTGCCGTATAGCAGACATTTTTTCACGCCGCACCTTTACACCATCAAGATATTCTTCGCCGTCGATATATTTAGTAGCTAACCTCGAAGTTGTTGGTGGTGTTGACTGTTGTGTCGGGGCTGTCGTTGCTGCTGTGCGGGCTGCGAGATAAGCATCTATGTCGCGTTTAGTTAAACGTTTGGTCTGCGGCAAGTCCTGAAGATTTATCCCATGCTCGGCAGCCAGCTTGCGCACCAGCGGTGAAGCTAGCGGTTTTTTGCCTGTTGCCTTGCTAGATGGCGTAGGAGGGGCTGTTGTAGCGCTTTTGCTGTCATTAACAGGGACAGTAGTAGAATCAGTGGCAATCTGCGCTATCTCTGCACCAACTGCGACCATCTCGCCTGCATTAGCAAGCAGGTGCATGAGTTTGCCGCTAAAAGGAGCGACGATCTCAGTGTTAACTTTATCGGTGGATACTTCCAAGAGTGGTTCTTCAGCCTTTACCAGATCCCCTTCGCTCTTGAGCCACTTGTTTATTTTTGCTTCAAATACCCCCTCGCCCATCGCAGGTAAAGCAAAGATTTTCATGGTCATTGTCTTACACGCAAAGGTTTAAAGATGTATAGCGCCAGCGATGCCCGCATGTGCGGTCTCCATTAAGGTTTCAGAAAGTGTTGGGTGCGGGTGAATAGCATGCGCCAGTTCATCAAGGGTAGATTCCAAAACTTTCGCTAACACTAGCTCGGAAATCAGCTCGGTTGCTTTAGCATTGACGATATGTGCCCCTAAAATTTCACGATACTTGGTGCCGTAGAGAAGTTTGACATGTCCCTCACTGCATCCTTCAATTTTGGCTTTGGCTGACGGCAAGAACGGATACTTGATCTTGTCGTAAGCAACTCCCTGTTTGCGCAACTCTTGCTCGGTTGCACCGATGCTGGCAACTTCGGGCATGGTATAGATTGCGTTAGGGTTAGTGTTGTAGTCGATTGGCGACGGCTTAAGACCTGCTATTTTTTCGACGACATACATAGCTTCCGCCGAAGCAGTATGTGCCAATGCTGACGTTGCGATAACATCACCGATGGCGTAGATATGGCGATGCCCAACAACATTATACTGCTCATCTACGGGCACATGCCCAGTCTTGGCAAGTTGCACGCCTATTTTGTCGAGCTGTAATCTATGTGTTGCGGGCGATCGTCCCGTCGCTAACAGCACTACCTCGTATTTATGACTGCCATGCTCGCTGCTGACACTGACGGTTTTTTGCGACGCTGATTGGGTGATGGCTTTGACAGCAGTCGCACAGTGCAGGTTAATTTTCCTTTGCTCACAACTCTTGCTCAACGCGGCGATTGAATCTTCATCTTCATTGGCGATGATAGTCGGCGCAACCTCATAGACGCTTGTCTGTGCTCCAAAGGTATTGAACAGACAGGCAAACTCCATGCCGATGATGCCGCCGCCGATGATTGCGATGCTCTTTGGCACGGACTTGATGGCGAGAATAGTGTCGGAGGTGTGCAGAAGGTCTGGGTTCTCAAGCTTGACCTCGATGCTCTTGGGTAGCGGGCTAATGTAAGAGCCTGTGGCTAGTAGAAGATGCTTGAAGCTTATTTTCTTTGTGGCATTTGGTTGTTCAGCTATATCACTGACCAGCAACGTGTTTGGACTAATTAGAGCAGCAAGACCTTGTTGCACTGCGACTTTATTTTTTTGCATGAGAAATTTTAAACCACGCCGATGCTGGGCAACGATAGCATCCTTGCGCGCCTGAATCTTGTCCCACGAGAACGATAACTTCTGACAGCTAAACAAGCCGTCGTTGAGATATGAATTGGTCTTCTCATAGGCATGTGCGGATGCAATCAAGGCTTTGGTCGGTATGCAGCCAACGTTTAAAC
>JAPPIL010000112.1:15181-16224 GCA_028877195.1 Pseudomonadota bacterium | reverse complement strand
TGGAGGGGGGAAAGCCCTCCGCATACTAAAAAGAGATGTTAGTTATGCAACAAAGTCCCTAGCGCCCCTCCCGAACATATGAAGGTGTTAACGCTATTGGCGACAACTCGCAATAGCACCACGCAAACCAGCATGATCGGGTAAGTCATCCCTTATCTGCAATTCAGCAACGATTGCCCGCAATTTCGGGTGTTTGATCGCCGCCAAAGCGATCAAAGCATTGCGCATTAACCCGCCTCTCTTTGCTCGTGTCAATGCTTTGCCACCAAAGTATTGCTCATACTCACCCTGACTCATCAATGCTATCTGCATCAAAGTAGGGAAGCGTAAATCTTCGCTTTGAGATGTAGACTTACCCCTATTGTAGGGACAAACAATTTGGCAGACATCACAACCGTAGTAGTAATTTTTCAGATGCACCCAATACTTTGCTGGTATCTCCCCCCTATTCTCAATAGTTTGATAAGACAAACACTTGCTCGCATCCAACCGATAGTCCGCATCTAAAGCACCAGTTGGACAAAACACCTGACAACGCTGACACGACCCGCAACCACCAGCTGCCGACCTGCCGCTAGCTACCAGAGAACTACCGACTACTGGAACAGCAGGCACTTCCCTATTGAAAAAAATCTCCCCTAACAGCAAATAACTACCATGCTTAACGCTGATAAAGCAGGTGTTCTTACCGATAAACCCCCGCCCACCACGCATTGCCAACGCACGTTCCAACACAGGTGCGGTATCAACCAAGACCCGATATGCACCCAACTCCAGACGCAACGCCACTCTAGCCGCCTTCATGCGCAAAAGACGGTGATAGTCTTTAATCCGAGCATACTGTGCCACCCGCGGAACTTTCGCACACAAGCGATCTTTACGACCGTAGCACAAGGCAAAACTAATATAGGAACGAAAACCAAATTTTCTGGGGTCAGCACGCTTGTCAGCATGACGAGACATGTAATGCATATCTGCTTGTTCGCCTGCCGCTAACCAGCGTTGATAAGAAGCAAAGTTTGGCTGGTCAGGGGTAAGAGGAG
>JAPPIL010000112.1:0-15171 GCA_028877195.1 Pseudomonadota bacterium | reverse complement strand
ATACCAACCCCTCTGCATTTAGTGAACGTTCAACAAGGTTGACGAAAGAACTCACTCAGCTCCAACTACACACCGCAGTTTCGCCAAGCTCTTCTTCGATACGGAGCAATTGATTATACTTACATATACGCTCGCTACGAGACATTGAGCCTGTCTTGATCGCAAAAGAATTAGTCGCCACCGCAATGTCCGCAATAGTCGTGTCTTCGGTCTCGCCCGATCGGTGCGAAACCACCGTATCAAAACCAACATGACCAGCACTAATAACCGTATCAAGCGTTTCACTCAATGTTCCTATTTGATTAGGCTTGATTAGAATGGCATTAGCTGCCCGCTTCACTGCGCCCTGCAGCATGCGCTTCTTGTTCGTAACAAACAAATCATCGCCAACAATTCGCACTCTATCACCTATCTTGGCAGTCAAAGCAGCAAAGCCTTCCCAATCATCTTCGTGCAAACCATCCTCTATCGACACGATGGGATACTTAGCACTCAAAGCAGCCAAATGCTCAACCAACTCTTTGGAGGTAAGCGTCTGCTCGCCGAGACGGTAGTTGCCATCGTGATAAAATTCCGATGCCGCAACATCAAGGGCTAAACACACCTCCTTCTCTGGCTCATACCCTGCTTGCGTAATCGCTGCTATTATCGTTGTAATCGCCTCTTGCTCACTAGTAAGTTTCGGAGCATAACCACCTTCATCACCAACTGCCGTAGTATGTGAATTTGCCTTCAACACATTGCCCAGTGCATGGAACACCTCCGCCGCTATTCGCACTGCTTGCGAAAAATTTTTTGCCCCAACTGGCACAAGCATAAACTCTTGAAAAGCTAAACCATTGTCAGCATGCACACCACCGTTCAACACATTCACCATCGGCATCGGCAAGCGACAAGCCATCGCCCCACCCAAATAACGATATAGTGGTAGCTTACAGCAATTAGCCGCCGCCTTCGCAGTCGCTAATGACACCGCCAACAGTGTATTCGCACCCAATGCTGACTTGTTGCTTGAACCGTCCAAATCCAACAACAGTCTATCCACCGCCTGTTGATCAAAAACATCGTTGCCAATCAAACGCGGTGCGATCAGTTCCTTGACGTTTCTAACCGCCCGCAACACTCCTTTACCAGAAAACCGCGACATGTCCGCATCACGCAACTCGTGTGCTTCATACTTGCCAGTTGATGCCCCTGAAGGCGCGGCAGCACGACCCTTATCGCCACCCTCCAAGATAACATCCACCTCAACGGTCGGGTACCCACGTGAATCCAACACCTCACGTGCTAAAATTTGGGTTATTCTAGTCATCAGGCATTCTCAATATCATTGCTAACCCTATAGTTGATTGCCTTAACATTACTACACAGAATGACTGTTAGTTACGCAACAAAGCCCCCCCTATCCATTTCTTGGTTGGTTATGGTAGTTAGTTGCGACCAAAACTTAAGGAGCACTGCCTCGCCTCTCATTGCTACTGCCATGCTCACTGAATGCACTTGTCGGTTTGCTCCAAGAATCGACACTGCGATGCGAACTTCTTCCACTACCCCTGCTAGGGCCAACCGTATCACCAGACTCGACCCGATCAGGGCTTGTATCACGACGATGTGGCTCAAGTCGATCAGGCATCGCTTTCCTACTAGTGCTCTCTTGATCTTTAGCCGCCAGTATAGCCTCTTGTTGCGCATACAGCAACGCCGACAACTTCATCATCGCCGCAACCGATACCACCGTTCTCTGACTTACCAACATCCGTTTTGCCATCCTCGCTGCGGCTAACCGCGCCGTAACACTACTCGCCGCGTAAGCCTCCGACACGCTGATGCCAGCAAACAATCCTAATAAAATCAATAATCTAACCATGACTCTCCTCACTTCCTTTCACATTACATTGCTGGCAGGCTATAGCCAAAACTTTACAAAATCCAACAAAATAACCATGCACTACACTATTTCCAGCAACTTATCCCTCCCACTACGCCCAAAATTTGTCAATGGATGGCGATTCTGCAGCTTGCGTAACTTTTCTCGCAGTCGAAAATTTAGCTTACGGTTAGTTTTATTGACTACCCCAGTGAAATCAAGCCATAGCGGTGTCTCCGTGTTGTAGCAATAATTGATGATGGTTTCACAATCAACGACATTCTCTGGGTGCACGGTGGAAACATGATTTTCGACCATCACCACTGTGTCATCATGCCTCTGTGCGGGAATAAGACCGTCATGGCTCTTGGTCATAATACTAACAAAATGCACATGCAACCCGAACCGCCACACCGCCGCCGCCGCCACCAACCAAAGATAACTAGGCGCTGCTTTAGCCGAGACCAGCATACGCCCACTACTACGCCGCTCGCCACTGGCACAAGCATACAGTTTGCTCATATCCATTGGTTGTAGTTTGCGTTGCCAAAACTTGTCATAACCATCACCCCAATGGTTCTTGAAAGCAGACAACAGCTCCTCTAGCTTGGTTAGGCGTTGCTGCAACCTACATAAATAGAGGTTATCTGCCACCAACTGCTTCCCCGTGCCCGAACAGCAACTAAAAAAACTCTTATCCAATCGCAAATCCTGCATTGGAAACGGCTGTAAGCCCCAGAACGGTGCTTCCACATCACAATTATGAAGTGCCCTTAAGCCACATGTTTTGGTTTTTACGTCGGAAGTCCTCACCTTCAAGCTCTAAAAACTCCGTCATCTGCGCCAAACGTGAAAAGGTGCGACTCCCAATCAAAGCGCCCAGTTCACGCACGCTAAAATTATCGGCACTACCATCCTCAAGATTGCTATTAACCTTGCTCATCTCTTTGCCTGTCGGTGTATGCAATATGTAGTTAGTGGAAGCGATAATTGACTTGTTACAGTTATAGCGCCCCATCACTAATTGGTCTAACACACACCTCTCCCACTCGCTATTGCGACCCTTACCCATTTCGTCAATTATCAGCACATCTACATCTATCAATGGTTGCAAAACGCTTGTTTCAGACTGCATACGAGCAAAACCACCTTTGAGGTTCGAGAGAAGTTGAAAGAAATCGACAAACTTAACTCCCACCCTTCTGACAATCAGCTCTTTAGCGATAGACACCAGCAAATGCGTCTTACCAAGCCCAACTGGCCCCGAAAGCAATAGCCCGCGACCACCGATGGCTGCAAAATCAGCTAACCACTGCCGCACATACTCCACCTGAGCGCCGATGTTGCCAGTATAGTTAGTAAAGTTGTCAAAGCTAGAATCAGCAAAGCGGGCGGGAATCCCCGCTCCATTCATACGTTGCACTATCAGCCGCGGGTTCGGTTCAAAACATACCTTGCCCATCCCATCCGCAAGGATAATGTTCGTGCCCGCACACAGCTCGCAATTCTTCACACATTGACACGATGCAGCATGCATGTAGCCCGCACGCACATCAAAAACATAACCCTTGCCATTGCAACAAGTTCGCTGATAGCTCAACGCACACTTGCTTACATGCTTACCACCCTTGCCACCAACCCTATTAACCGCAAGGGTTTTGTCGCCTCTGCCTATGCTGTTGCGCTTAATCATACTTTCTTTTGCCTAAAAAAATATGTGCCAACACTGTATGTCTGTGTCGTCATTGTCTTTAAGATTGCATGCAGGCAAGGTAGCAAAAATTTAATTTATCTGGCTAGCCAATACTTCCATCGGACGAAGTTTCAAGGCATAATTTTCTACATCAACGCCAAATCAGGCGATAGACTATATGCCGACACGCAGCCACAACTGATGTCTTCTGTTGTCGTGCGTGTCGGGGACAACTGACTTTAGTTACATAAGCCACGTCTATTTTTTTTACTTGCGGAGGAACGTTAGCTTCGCAAACTTCATCCCCTCCAATCGAACACGATAAGCTTGCTTGGTTTTTCCGAATGAGTGCAGAGTCTGGCGTGAGCAAATAAAATTTTGTTTCCGACTCAAACCAATTATGTCTTAAGACGATAGGAGAGGAGTGCGAGGAGGGGGAGGTCAGCATAAAAAAGGAAAAATATGCCGCTCTATCAATACAAAGCACGAAGCCCTGCGGGACATATCAAGACAGGCGAGATGCAGGCAAAATCCAAAGCGGTCGTTAGGGGACAGCTGCGTCGGATGCGGCTTGCGCCGTATAGTGTCAGTGAAGTGGTAGAGGGCAAGCAGGGTGTCTCACTTGGATTAGATTGGTTTTATTACCGCGATAAAAAGGGAGGGGTGCAACTACGCTTTGGCTATCAATTCCCAAAGTTGCGCGACCTGTCGGTATTCTCACGGCAATTTTCTTCTATGCTAATGAGTGGCATCCCGATGATGAAGTGTTTAGAAGTCTTGCATGAAAATCAGGGCTTGTTTGATTTCAAGAAGTCAATCCAAGATACTATCACGAAAGTCGAGCAGGGTCAGAGCTTGAGTGAAGCAATCAATGACTTCCCACACATCTATCCGCCGCTATATCGGTCAATGATCAAAGCAGGCGAGCAAAGTGGTGAACTTGATAAGATGATGCGCAAACTAAGTGAACATCTGGAAAAAACTTCTAAAATTATCTCTAAAACCAAGTCAGCACTTGCCTATCCCGTTGCGGTAACGGTGCTGTCAATCGCTATCCTCATCGGTATGCTTGTCTATATCGTGCCCGTCTTCGCCCAGCAGTATGCCGATGCAGGGCAAGAGTTGCCTGCGTTGACACAGTTTGTCATCGATGTATCCAATGCTATTCGGGAACATTATATTTTGATTACCGCTTCCTGTATCGCAATGGTTATCATGACTAACCTATACCTGAAGACAAAAGACGGCAAATACAGGAAAGACAAGGCAATGCTCAAGATCCCCAAAATCGGCGACTTGATAAGAAAGACGATTATCGCACGTTTCTGTTACTCAATGTCCACGATGTTATCTTCAGGTGTGAACATGATTGAATCGTTGAAAGTATCAACCACAGGCCTCAATAATGTCATCGTAGAAAGTTTTTTAGAAAAAGTTACCAAGAAAGTATCCGAAGGTATGGAATTGTCAACTTGTCTGAAGGAAAGAGACGACATATTTCCAATTATGGCAACGTCAATGATTGAAGTCGGTGAACGCTCAGGCTCAATCGACACGATGTTAGAGAAAGTTGCACAAATTTACGAGGAAGAAGTCGAAGAAGCAGTCAAAGCTCTGCTAGCATTGATTGAACCAGCGACAATCGTCTTAATCGGTTCAATGGTCGGTTTCATCGTCCTCGCCCTCTACCTACCGATATTCGATATGGGTAACCTAGTGGGCAATTAGCTTTGTATCCGTTAGCGTGATTAGGTCAAAACGTTGACCTGATCCTCTAAAACCGACATAATTTACTTACCATGATCATTAGGTCTGTAAGTCTCTCTAAATTCCAGAGTTTTTACCCTTGCAGAGACATATTCCACACCCATCTCCGAGATAAACTTGGGGCGTAGTTTTGCGTAAGTAGTTAGTCCAGCACTTGAGTGGAGATATTATGAACTCTAAAACTCTGATAACTTTGATCCTGATAGCTGCTGCCTGTAGCGTCGCAGTGAAGGTCGATAAGAAGCAAGGCAATGTATCGCTACCTGACAAGGGGAGTGCGGACGCAGCAGGGGCGTTAGCAATCATGCAGGGAGCAACGAATAGCAATCAAACACAACTCATCGTATTGACCGAAAAGAGTCGCACATACCGTTATACACTGCGCGAAATCGACAGCACTACAGTTATCAACCCAAGCTCTAGTAGCACTAACGACCGTCAAAGCCAGCGTTGGGCGCTTACTCGCATGACTTACAAAGGGCTTAAGCCCGCAACCGAGTATCAGCTACAGGTGTATGCTGCTGCAACTGATGACTTGCTTGATAGCAGGCGCTTGCGCACCCTTAACCCTGATCGTCAAGATTTAAAATTTGCGTTCACATCCTGTATGCTGGACACCTATCGCCAAGATGATATTTGGGAGCAGATGGTCGCCCTCAACCCTGATGTGATTTTTTTAATCGGCGATAATGTCTATACCGATGCTATAATCAAAAACCCAACTCCTGCTGACATCTGGCGCAGAAACTTTGAAACGAGATCGCGCATAAACCTATTTCGCAACAAGAACTTGATACCGATTGTGGCGGTGTGGGATGACCATGACTATGGCAAAAATAATGAGGGAAAGGACTATCCACACAAGGCTGAGTCGTTGGCGGTATTCAAAGAGTTTTTTGCTGGCGAAAAGAATGAAAACTACTACATGCCTGGTTTCGGTGCGGCTAGTTCATTCAATATTTATGGTTATCAGTTCTTTCTCATGGACAATCGTACCTATCGCACTAAACGCTGGGCTTCACCCGATCGGCATTTTGGCGATCAACAGATGGACTGGTTACTTACTAGTCTTGCCGAGCATGAGCATGCGTTCATCATCAGTGGCGACCAGTTCTTCGGTGGTTATTCAATCAAAGACTCGTTTCAAGGTCATCATCCTAAACGCTTCAAGTACTTTTTAGAGCAACTCAAATCCTTGCCAACTGCAGCTGTCTTCCTATCAGGCGACCGCCACTACACTGAAGTCATGGCCATACCAGCGCTGTTGCTTGGCTACCAATCGTATGAATTTACAGCCAGCCCTGCCCACAAGGATCCTAGGTCTTTTCCTACTTTTTTCCCTAATCCGCTTCGCATCGCAGGCAAAGAAAAACGACGCAACTTTATGTTGATGCGGGCAAATGCGGCGGCAAATGGCTTGAACCTACAGGCTACTTCTTACAGTGTGGGAGGTGAGGTGCTATTCAGCGGTAGTTATTTGGTGAATAGATAATAACTTTTTGTTTGCGGAGAGCGTTAGTCGCTCTACGAGCGACAGACTCTGCGCACCTCTCCCCCTTCGCGAGCACACTGCTAATCAAGAGAGTTCGTATTGCCGACCAAGACACGCGATAATCCCAATCCTTACGCCCATCTTCCGCACCTAATCGTATGTAAGCACTGCTAATCCTAGAAAGTTGGTATTTACTAGGCACAACGATTGATTAAAATTTAATCAGATTGTTTAGATTTTGTAAGGTTTAGTGGGCGGAGATCGTTGGGCGGTCTCTGTTTTTTCAAACCAAAGGAGATTTAACATGAGAATGAAACTATTAGCAACCATCCTGCTATCCTGTGTAATGGCAATACCCGCTTATGGTAGCAAGCTTAATAGCAAGGCTTTCAGGGCTTTACTGAATTTAACCCCAGAACAAATAGTAGCAATAAGGCAGCTGGATAATGTGTCCACTTTTTCGGGGGGAAGGTCATTTCTTCTAATCAGAGCCAGAGATAATGGCATCAGGCGTTAGACCGAAGGTTATCTCCGACCCTTCAGCACCGATGACATCGACGACGCTCCATACCCCGTCTTGCTTGAACATTCGCACCGTGTTGCGCACGGACACGAGCGGGCGTTCGTCTTTTTTCTTGCCGTCGCTACTATCGTAATAAGAGATGAGAAAGGCAATATCCCGCTCAACAGGGGTATGTTCGGTCTCACTAATCACGACAAAATTATCCAGCTCTAACTCCCTAGCGATGAAAGCTTCTTCTATCGCCTCATCAGTAGCTCCCTCTAAAGCCGCATGTAAAGCACCGCCCGTCAACGACAACAGTATCGCCCGCTGCTTGACATCATCCATACCCGTTGAAACATCAATGTAGCGTTCCAGCACCTGTAGCGGAGTCATCTTCTCGCGCGACGGCTCACACTGGGTAAAACAAGAGGTCAGCATTACCGACATGAACGATGCTTTGAAATACCCACTCATAACCTACTCTATATTGGTTTTAGTTTGGTTGGCGATAGTCTTACTTGGCAACGTGCGAGCGACATCGTTGGGACGACGATGAACCTTACGAGTGTAGTCGTAAGCCACTCCACCGCCAGACAGCCGATTATCAAACTCACGGTTAAACAATGCCAAGAGCTTGCCTGCCGCTGGCTCGGCATCGCTTGCAACACTCACCAGCCGTAGAGAAAAGAACTTGCGCTCCGCAAGAAAATCAAGGTCGCCGTCAACGACCAGCAACTCATTATCACACACCACCTGCGTGCGAATATCCTTGGCTGCGATCGTCTGAATCGCAACACCATGCCGCGCCAAATAATCATACTGCGATAGAAAGTCATTCACCCGCTCCTCTGACAAAACGACCCGCACATCTAATTGCCGATGCTTGGCAACATACAGCATCAAAGCAATGTCAAAGTCAGATAAAAACTCCGATGCCAACCAAACCCTCCGCTCGGCATTGGCAATCTTAGCGGTAATCGCCTCACGTAACGACGAAAATTTCTTGAATTTTGTTTTTTTGAAACTCGAATCCGCTGCCCAAGCAGTCGCCTGTAACTGAAGAAAGATGCCGACCAGCAGTGTAAATTTTTTAGCCATCAAATTTTATGATAAAGGCACTGAACCCATCTATCAAATCATTATTGCCAGAGTAAATTTGTAAGATGTTCTTACGCGTAACGTATTGCTTATAGTAATCAGGGATTCTTGCGACAGGTGAAATTACCTGTATCCTATCTTTATATTTTCGCTTACAGAACTCCAACATGTTTATTGATTCTTCCACCTCAAACGAACAGACACTATAGATCAGCTCGCCACCACCCTTAAGCCACTCGGCTGCCCGCATCAGCAAACGACGCTGTAGCTGTTCCATCTCGTTGATGATTGCGGCTTGCTTATGCCACTTTGCCTCTGGATGACGGCGCAGAATCCCTAAACAAGAGCAAGGAGCATCGAGCAAAATCTTATCCACCTTGCCATCAAAATCCCAAGCCAGCGCATCAGCATGAACATAGTTAATGCCATCATGCCCCATCCGCACTGCGTTATCACGCGCCGCTTGGAGGTGTTTAGTGCTTTTATCAACTGCGGTAATCTGCGCTTCACCATTTGCTAACTCATAGATGTGCGTCAGCTTGCCGCCCTTACCTGTGCAAAGGTCGATGATATGCTCGCCCCGTTGCGGTTGCACAAGAAACGAGATTAACTGCGCAGCCTCATCTTGAAAAGTGTAGTAACCTTGAGCGAAGAGACTACCTTCCTTGATTGCTGGGAAAGTTTTGAGATGCAGGCTACAGCGCAGCGGTCGTCGCTCGGAATGAATATGCTCATCCTTTAGCAGTTGGTTCTGTAATTTGTGAGCAGGCATATCACGCATCGCATTTACACGCACGAATATCGGTGGCACTTTGTTGTTTGCCGCCGCAATCCGCTCAACCCTAGCGAAGTCAAATTGCGCCAACCAACGCTCCATTATCCACTTTGGGTGCGCATACTGCATCGCTAAATAATTGGCAGGTTCTTTCTGCTTGTCGGGCTTGGCAAAGTATTCTGCTCGCCGCGCAATCTGACGCAAGATACCGTTGACAAACGAGCAGGCGTTGGCTTGTCCACGCTTGCGCACATACTCGACACTTTCATTGACAGCAGAACGGTCAGGAACACGATCCATATAATAAATTTGATATGTCCCTACGACTAAAGCCGCTCTGATTTGGGGGCTTACTTTATTGAGGTCGCGGTTGGAAGTGTTTTGAAGTATCCAGAACATCTTTGAATGCCAACGCAAACTGCCATACAGCAATTCCTTGACAAAGCTTCTATCTATCTTGCGCAGATGTTCACTATGCTTGTTGTAATAATAGTCAAGTGCGGCTTCAGGTTTGCGGCGATGATCCATCACCTCAATAAAAGCATCGTAGGCCAGTTCTCGCCCCAGAGATACTCTCGATGACAACCGTTTATTCCTCGCCCTGCTTGCTGCTATTTTCCGCCGCTGCTGCCGCAGCAGTCTCGGATTGCGTCTGCACCTTCATAAAGGCATCCGCCATTCTGGTCTTGGGTTTCGCGGTGTCGATGTATTCCTTCAACTCTTTGCCATGCAGTTTCTTTAACCATGCTTTGCGCGATAGCGAAAATCTGCGCTCCTCTGAATCGATGGACAGCACGACAAAATCCAGCTCATCACCAACCTGACATACGTCTGCTATTCTTTCAAACTCTTTGTCTGACAGTTCAGTTTGATGAATCAAACCCTCAATGCCAGAGCCTAATGCGATAAACACCCCAAAATCACTGACCCGCTCCACTTTGCCCGTCGAATGTGAACCAACTGGGTTCTTCTCGGCAATCTGGGTAAATGGGTCAGGCTGTAGTTGCTTGATGCCCAGTGAGAATTTCCCCTCTTCAACATCTATCTGCAGAATTTTGGCTTCTATCTCACTGCCTTTGCGATACAAGTCGCCTGGGTGATTGACCCGCTCTGACCAACTGATGTCAGAAATATGCACCAACCCATCGACACCTTCCCCAACACCAACAAACAGACCAAACTCCGTGATGTTTCTGACTTTACCTTGCACAGTATCGCCGACCTTATACTTGTCCCGCAATGCGAGCCAAGGGTTAGGTTCGGCTTGTTTCATCCCCAAACTGATACGACGTGCTGTAGGATCAATCGACAACACGACAACATCAACATCATCCCCTATCTGCACACACTTGGACGGGTGTTTTATTTTCTTTGACCAAGACATTTCACTAACGTGAATCAGACCCTCAACACCTGGCTCTAATTCCACAAACGCACCATAATCGGTGATGCTGACGACCTTACCATGCACTTTTGAATCTATCTCATAACGATCTTCAAGCGCTTCCCAAGGATCAGGCTGCAGCTGTTTGTAACCAAGTGAGACACGTTGTTTGGCCTCGTTGTAACTCAAAACTTTTACTTTTGTCTCTTCACCAACCTCTAGCAGTTGTGAAGGGTGATTGATGCGCCCCCATGACATGTCGGTTATATGCAACAAGCCGTCAATACCACCCAAATCTACAAAGACCCCGTAATCAGTGATATTCTTAACGATACCCGTAATGATTAGACCTGGTTTTAGGTTCTGTAGTGTTTCGCTGCGTAACTTCTCACGCCCCTGTTCAAGCAAGACTCTGCGACTCAATACGACATTGTTCTTGCGTTTGTTGAATTTGATAATTTTAAATTGGAATTTGTTGCCAAGCATGTGGTCAAAGTTTTTCACAGGTCGTAAGTCCACCTGCGAACCAGGCAAAAACGCCTTGATGCCAATATCAACCGCCAAGCCACCCTTGACCCTTGAGATGATAGTTCCCTCGACGATTTCGTCTTTTTCAAATGCTTTTGATACTCTATCCCAACTCCTGATGATTTCCGCTCGCTCACGGCTTAAAATCATTTCGCCGTCGTTGTTCTCAAAGGTATCAAGATACACCTCGACCTTGTCGCCGACCTTCACCTGTAATTCGCCGCGGCTGTCCTTGAACTCTTGAATCGGCACACTGCCATCACACTTATGCCCGATGTCGATCGCAACCAAATCATCTTCTATCGAGACGATAGTGCCAGGCACGATTGTGCCTTCACGAATAGTTAAACCACCACCCTCATCACGCAGCAAGCGCTCAAACTCGCCGCCATCAGCGCGGTCTTCGCTCGCCTCTTCTTCTTCATCAATCCAGTCAACCTCTAGACCAACAGCACTACTAATGCTTTTAATACTTTCGGGGCGGTGTTGGTCATCGCTGCGGTCGAGATCAACCCTGTCTTCAGTTACTTCCATCTACCCTACACTCGTTCCTATACCTGCTAGTCGCTTGACTCCGCACTGCCCCCATAATCCCACACGCATACGTAGTCGTTATGAGGTTTGCTGGACAGTTGTTGCTGATGCAGTCGTCTGTATCAATAGACAGGCAGGTTTAATGTTAATACCTCACAGCTAGCCTGCTCACAGCTTGCTTACATAAGCAGTAGCCGCACACGAGAGCACCATTTATCATAATATGACCACTATTGCGAGGATATTATGATGGTGGTGTTTCCGACTTTAATTGCATAAGTAACATCTATTTTTTGTTTGCGGAGAGGAAGAGCATTAGGTGGCATAATGAATGGATTTGCTCTCTTTGATGACGCTTATCTTCACTTGGCCAGGAAAACTTAACTCGCTGCGTAGTTTAGTGCTGATTTCGGCGGCAAGGTCAACCACTTCGCTATCGCTGACGACACTAGGGGTAACTAGTGCTCTAACTTCGCTGCCTGCCTTCAGAACATAAGCACTGCTAACTCCTTCGCAAGCAGCGACGATCTTTTCCATATCTTTGAGGCGTTTGATATATGCTTCAATGTTTGTTTTGCGTGCACCTGGGCGGTTGGCTGACAGTTGGTTAGCTGTAAAGACGATGCTTGCGAGTGGGTCAAAACTAAGCGCTTGATCGGAATGATGCATCCTTACAGCCTCAACAACCCGCGCCGATTCACCATACTTCTTACAAAGTTCAGCTCCAACTTCAGCATGGTGTCCTTCAACGCTTTCATCTACCGACTTGCCGATATCATGGAGTAACCCACTGCGGGCAGCCTCACGCACGTTGGCATTGATTTCCGCCGCCATGATGCGTGCGATCTGTGCTGTTTCAATTGCATGTTGGAGCACCGTCTGTTGCCCTGCCATGCAATACTTCAATCGCCCTAGTCGCAACACTAGTTCAGGGTGTAAATCACCGATGCCAAGCTGGAACAATGCCTGCTCGCCGTCCGCACGAATCAACTGCTCCATCTCACCCTTCACCGACTCTATCGTCTCGCCGATGCGAGCGGGGTGGATACGCCCATCGGTAATCAGACGCTCCATCGTAATCTTCGCAATCTCACGCCTAATCGGATTGAAGCAGGAGATAATCACCGCTTCAGGGGTGTCGTCGATGATAACATCAACGCCTGCGAGCTGCTCAATCGCACGAATGTTACGACCTTCACGTCCAATTATCCTGCCCTTCATGCTATCGTTGGGAATAGACACAACTGTTACGGCCGCATCGTTGACAAACTCGCTTGATAGTCTTTGAATTGAAGCGCTGATGATGGAACGTGCTTGATTGTCAGCTTCACGGCGAGTCTCCTCCTCAATTTGGCGCAACTTGTCTTTCGCCTGTTTGCGCACGTCATCTTCCATGCTCTGCATCAACTCTTTGCGTGCCTCGTCGATAGACATCTCTGCTACTTGCTTGAGCTTTGTGTCAACCATTGCTAGTTGTTGCTCGGTTTTTGCTGCCAACTTGCGGTAATGAGCTTCTTCTGTCTCTAGGCTTTGGATTTGCTCCTGCATGCTTTGCTCTTTATGCTCAAGCTGTTCCTGCTTCTTGCGCACATTTACCTCACGCTGCTTGAGTTTGCCCTCAAGCTTGGCAATCTCTTGGCGACGTTGCTTTGCCTCCTGCTCAAATTCTCGCCGCCGCTTGCGATACTCCTCTTTGGCATCCGACAGCGCACCCTGAACGAGACGGTCAGACTCCTTGCGGGCATTGGCAAGCATGGTTTTGGACTCCTGTTGCGCCTTGCGATACACGGACGCAATGCGCCGACGATGCAGAGAGTAGCCGAGAACCAGCAAACCAAGCGCTAGACCAACTACACATACCAGCGCTATAACCGATGCACTCAATTCAATTGACCAATATGAATAATATCTTAATAAACGATTATTTCTTTAGTAAGCACAAGGTTTTGGAGAGTATCTGGACGATAAAATAAATTCAAGCCTATTGCCGCACAATCGCACTACTGGTGTTTATTTTCTAACAAGAGGATAATTTTCTCATATTGGGCGGTGCGGGTGGAATTGTATTGATATGTCCTCCTGAGCGCGAGCTTGGCATAATACAGGGCATCGCGTCTATCGTTAGGGTCTTGAGGAGCAACCGTCGCATGCCTGTTTGCGCCACTGGCTAACAACTCCCGCACGATGTCGTATTGTCCGAAGGTTGCGGCTAACATCAACGGGGTCATGCCGTCATTATCACGTGCCTCTATATCAGCGCCGTGTTTGATTAGAGTGCGCACCTTATTGGCATGTGCAGTTATCGTATTGACGGCACGGTGCAGAGCAATGTTGTTGTGGTCATCACGGGCATTGATCTCAACACCTGCGTCAACAAAAGCCTCAATTATTGCCGCAAACTCCTGCTGTTGCGTTACTGTGGTGGCGTTGGTCGAAGCAAATGCTGGTGCAATTGGAAAATTAGCGTCCTGCACGAGGGCTTCGACTGTCTTGGTGAATGCGTCCTTATCGCCACTGCGCAAGCTTGCGATTACCAACACTTGCCAGTCGTAGATAGTCGAAGCGTGAATCGGCGTGCCGTTAGCGATCAGTATCCTGACTAAATCGTGTTTACTGCCGCTGGCAGCCTCAAGCAGTGGCTTTGCGTTTCCCGCTGCCACTCCATGTGCGAACAGTGCTTCTAGGATAGTGGCACTGCCTTTGCCGACGGCGGCTTTTATCAGGGAGGTATCGTCTTCGTAGGCTTGGGCATGACCTCTTGCTAGCAACGCGTGGACTAACTGGTCATGACCAATGTTGATTGCTCGCGGCAGAGCACTGTCTCCTAGCTGTTCTTCATATCTATCCAACACATAGGTCAGTAAGCGCTGATCTTGAACGAGGAAAGCAACCTCAACTGCATGCTGGCGTTGCACCATCGGGCCGTAGCGCAACATAGTCGCACCTGCATCGAGGAACTTGTCAATCAAGGCGCGATCTTTAGCAAGGATCGCCCAGTGCAAAGGTGTCCAGCCTTTGGTGTCGCGACCAAGCACCCCTTTTGTGGCATGGAGAAGGACTGCTGCAACTTTGGCGCGTTCGACTGTCATTTTGTCATCTTCAAGCGCAAGTTGAAAAGCAACTTTGTGTTGAGCATCCTCCTGCTTGGCAATAGCATCATTGGCGAGTAAGTATTCAACAATGCTGAAATTGCCAACGATGCCTGCATGATGGAGAGCAGTTCGTCCATCAGCGTCGGGGGCATTGATGTCAATACAGGCACCGACCGCACGCTTCACCGCATTCAATTTGCCTGACTGCACGGCTTTGATCAACGCACTCGCGACCAAGGCACTGCTCGCTGCAAAGTTTGACACTAGCGTCAAGACAACTATGGCTCGTCTATGAATGAGCGCTTCTCCATGCAAATGGTCGTTGAAAACGAATTAATACGGGCTTCATATGCTTTTGGGAAGAGAAAATTATTTGGTTTGTATTAGGGCGTGTCGCCATTTCGCTTAACAAATGTTTGCATGGAGTAATGAGTTT
>JAPPIL010000146.1 GCA_028877195.1 Pseudomonadota bacterium | reverse complement strand
TATGATCAAACCAAAAAAACCACTTCTTCTCTTGTTCAGCGGTCATTCATATGAGTTATGCAACAAAGCCTGTTGCCCCTTCTCGCAAACAAAAAAACAGCGCTAACCAAAGAACACAACCAAGTATAAAAAATCTGCTGAAGAAGTTATTGACATGCGAAGGAAAATCACCTAAATTGCTGCGCTTGCGTGCCCCCTCTTTTTCTCTGATATAAGAGTAGGTTAGCTGACATTGATCGGAGCTGGTGGCATGGGCAAAACAAGCCGACGACAGGTGAGAGGGCAGGTATTACATTGAATATGAGTGGGCAAAAGATACGCATAAGATTGGAAGGCTATGACCATAGTCTCGTCGATCAATCGGTTGTAGAAATAGTCGATCGTGCAAAACGCACTGGTGCTCACATTGCGGGGCCGATACCGTTGCCGACTTCAATAAGTCGCTACACCGTCTTGCGCAGTCCACATGTAAACAAAAAATCGCGCGAGCAGTTTGAAATTAGAATGCATAAGCGTTTATTAGATATTCTGCAGCCCAAACAGCAGACGATCGATGCCTTGATGAAGCTCGATCTGGCTTCGGGTGTCGATGTTGAAATAAAACTTCAGTAACGACCAGGTGTTTGATAAATATCGCCAGCTAAAAAAAAATGCGAGCGAGTGCAGCGATACTGACAAGGATCGCAGCAGATTGAAGATGTTAAGAATGTTGAGAAGATGTTGAGAATGTTGAAGCAGTGATGTGGTAGCGTAGAGTGGCAGAACAAGCAGACCAAGAAGCGACAGCAGCAGCGAGTGAAGCGACCGCAAATGCAGGCGATGCCGCGGGCACGGGCAGCGACACGAGCAACGAATGGTTTCAAGCTATTCAAACTGGTTGTGGGTTCATCGGTAAAAAAGTTGGCATGACCAGAATGCCTGACGGGGACTTTTTGGCGGCGGTAACTCTGATCAAGCTTGAACCGCAAAAAATAACCGCAGTGCGCACGCAAGCGAAGAACGGCTACAACGCAATCCAAATCGGTTACTATCCTAAACGCCCTGTGCGCTTGACCAAGCCAATCATCGGTCAGTTGCGCAAAGCGGGCTTGGAAGACAACTTCGCACGCTTTAAGGAATTCCGCATCGCACAACCAGTTGATGACCAGTGCATCGGCAAAGATTTGACAATCAGCATGGTTGAAGATGCGCTCGCCGACGTGAAACTTCTCGACGTGCAGGGCATAACCAAAGGAAGAGGTTTTCAGGGTGCGATAAAACGTTGGGGATCAAAGACGGGCCGAAGCACGCATGGTTCACGCTTTCATCGGCGACCTGGTTCTTTAGGGCAACGTGCTGCACCTGGACGTGTGTTCAAGAACCGCAAGCAACCTGGTCAGATGGGTGGAGTCAAGCGCACTGTTCAGAACATGCGAGTGCTTGCGATCGACAAAGAACTCAACGTCATTGCGGTGTGTGGCTCGGTGCCTGCTAACAAGGGTTCGTATCTAGTGATTAGTCCTGCGGTCAAGCACCGTAAGCTGACGGGGTAAGCGATGTTGGAAGCGGCAATCAAAAATATGCAGGGTCAGGAAGTTGGGAAGGTTTCTTTGCCACAAGAGATATTCGGTCTGGATGCTAACAAAGCGCTTCTCCATCAGGTAGTCGTCGCTTTACAAGCAAACAAACGTCAAGGCACGCACGCAACCAAGACGCGGGCATTGGTATCTGGCGGTGGTCGCAAACCGTTTCGTCAAAAGGGCACAGGCAATGCACGGCAAGGTTCACGCCGTTCACCATTGATGCGTGGCGGTGCGACGGTGCATGGCCCGATGCCGCGTTCCTATCGGCAGGCGTTACCACGCAAGGTCAAGGGTCAAGCTTTGAAGATAATGTTGAGTGATCGCCTTCGCACAGGTAATTTACATGTCATAGACAAGATAGTGCTAGACAGCTACAGCACCAAGACCATTATTGCGCTACTCAGTACTTTTGGTATTCGCAAAGTTTTGGTTAGTGATGTGCGTAGCGATGATTATCTCTACCGCTCGGCTCGGAATATCTATCGCACTGATGTCAAGGATGCGCTGCACATCAATGCTTTGGATGTCGCAGCACATGATTGTTTGCTGGTAACGACCGCAGGGATAAAGTCTATCAGCGCACGGTTAGGTGGCGGCGATGATGACACCGACGGCAACGATGCAGATTCAGGAGCAGCGAGTGCTTGAGCTAATTGAACGCCCTCTGCTATCAGAGAAAAGCGGCGCTTTGCGGAAGACGACGAATACCTATGTGTTTCGGGTCAAGTGTGAGGCGAGCAAGGCACAGATCAAAAAGGCGATTGAAAAACTTTATGATGTGAAAGTTATGCGCGTAAACAGTTTAGTTATGCGCGGACAGGTGCGCCGACGTGGGATGCATATCAGCAAGCAGTCGAACTTTAAGAAAGCTTACGTAACTTTGCCGCAGGGTGTGGTAATTCCACTACAGGAACAAAACTGATGCGGCACAAGCGACTAACACGGTATACAGTTGGGGGCATCGTTAGCAATGGCACTTAAACGCAGTGCTCCGTATGTTGATTATCGTGAGTTGAGTAAAGTTCCGCCATTCAAGCCTTTACTTAAGCGCTTGCCCAAGCATAGTGGGCGCAACAATTACGGTCGCATTACTACTCGCCATCAAGGTGGTGGTCATAAGCGAATGTATCGGATAATCGATTTTAAGCGTAATAAGTTTGAAATTCCTGCGCGGGTAGAAACGATTGAGTATGATCCGAATCGCTCGTCGTTTATTGCTCGGTTGGTATATCGAGACGGTGAGCGGCGTTATATTATTGCTCCTGCCCAGCTTAAGGTTGGGATGACAGTGTTGTCTTCAGCGGCAGCGCCGATCAAGGCAGGTAACACTCTGCCGTTGAGTAAAATTCCATTTGGCACGCAAATTCATAACATTGAAATGAAAGTTGGCAAGGGCGGTCAGATCGGTCGTGGTGCTGGCACTGCGTGTCAGTTAGTTGGTCGTGTTGGTGGGCAGGCACAAATAAAGTTGCCGAGTGGCGAGATGCGGCGTGTTGCTGAAGGTTGCTTGGCGACGATCGGTGCGGTTAGCAACTCAAAGCATAACAATATCAACTACGGCAAAGCAGGGCGAAGACGCTGGCTGGGCTGGCGACCAACGGTTCGTGGTGTTGCGATGAACCCAGTCGATCACCCGCATGGTGGTGGTGAAGGTAAGACTTCTGGCGGCCGTCATCCTGTTACCCCTTGGTCGAAACCAACAAAGGGCTACAAGACTAGGCATAATAAACGCACCGACAAGTTCATCATCAAGCGCAGAAAAAGCAAGTAGGGGACAGCAAGCAGATGAGCAAACAAATAACAGAGCAGCGAGTAAGAACAAGTATGGTGAGGGGATATGCCACGTTCAGTTAAGAAGGGGGCTTTTGTTGATGATTATCTGCTCAAGAAGGCAGACAAGGCTCGTGTTGATAAGAAGCCGATTAAGACTTGGAGTAGGCGTTCAACGATTATCCCTAGTTTTGTTGGGTTGACGTTTGCGGTTCATAACGGCAGGAAGTTTATACCAGTGTATGTTACTGAAAACATGGTTGGTCATAAGCTTGGTGAGTTTTCACCGACGCGGACATTTCATGGTCATGGTGATGACAAGAAATCACGCTAGTGAGTTTGAGCTGCGGGTGGTATTGAAGGGTAATTGATGTCAGATCGTTTTACAGCTAGGCTTCGCAATTATCAGGTCGCACCTCGCAAGGTTCGGTTGGTTGCGGGCTTGGTGCGTGGGAAGCAGGTGTTTGATGCTTTAGATGTGTTGCGGTTTAGCGACAAGAAGGCTGCACCCGTGATGCATAAGCTCATTCGCTCGGCAGTTAGCAATATCAAGGAATCGGTAACTGCTGATGAGGGTAGCTTGTATGTCAAGGAAGTGCGTGTTGATGAGGGAAGGACGATGCGACGGTTTGTGCCGCGGGCACGGGGACGGGCATCTATCATTAGAAGACGCAAGTCGCATATTACGTTGACATTACAGGAGCGTTAGTGAATGGCATGCATCATCATAGTCGTGTATTCCAGTTTATCTTGCGTTAGCGAGGTGCTTTAATGGGGCAACGGGGTTTATCAAATAGCGTTTTTGCCGTAGCAAGCAGTCAAGTAGGGGGTTTCAGGGGGAGTATATGTCTCGGAGAGCACCCACAGGTTAGTAATCCCCCTGAATACCAACAGTCATGCACCATAGTCGTATCTTCCAGTTTATCTTGCGTTGGTGAGGTGCTTTAATGGGGCAAAAAGTAAATCCCATCGGTTTTCGTTTGGGTATCAACCGCACTTGGTCGTCGCGTTGGTATGCCAACAACAATTATGCGGAACTGTTGCTTGAGGACATGCGGTTGCGCAGTTATATTGAGAAAAAATTCCGTGCGACTGGCATTGATCGGGTGGATATTGAGCGTGCTTCGCGCAATTTAAAGATCAACATTTACAGTAGTCGGCCTGGGGTTATCATCGGCAAGAAGGGTGTCGGTGCGGAGAGTTTAAAAAAGGATTTAGCCAAGATATGCAAGGTCAAGTCGGGCGACCCGATACTCAACATCTTTGAAGTTAAGAAGCCGAACTTATCGGCGCGGCTTGTGGCTGAAAACATTCGTCAGCAGTTGGTGCA
This sequence comes from Pseudomonadota bacterium, assembly GCA_028877195.1. Lineage (GTDB taxonomy): Bacteria > Bdellovibrionota_B > Oligoflexia > Oligoflexales > JAPPIL01 > JAPPIL01. The sequence continues at coordinate 12,220 of JAPPIL010000146.1, read as the reverse complement.
GAGGGTATCGTTTCGGCGAGCGATGAAGAAGGCGTTATCGGGCTGTATAAAGTCGGGCGCAAAGGGAGTGAAGATCGTCTGTAGCGGGCGTTTAGGTGGGGCAGAGATGTCGCGCAAGGAGAAGTATAAGGAAGGGCGAGTGCCTTTACATACGATTCGGGCGGATATTGATTATGGCACGGCGGAAGCTCTCACTACTTATGGGATAATTGGCATCAAGGTTTGGATATTCAGCGACGAGATCCTTAAGTAGTGGTTGGACTGTTGGTAGCTTGAAGTTAGTTAAGTGGCTTTGTTGCACAATTGTTTGAATAAGGTGCGCATGTGTTTCGCAAGCGGTCTAGGAGGGGGTGCAAGGGGGATTGAATGTGCCAAAGGGCACATGCGGGTATATAACCCCCTGAAACAGGCAGTCTTTCTGTGCAGTCCTTTTGCCAACGTAGCTACGCGCTGGCTAGAGGTATGCACACGCTGGCTGGTGGTATGGTTATTCAACAAGGCTTGGTTAAGGTGGTTTAGGTGTTAGCTCCCAAAAAACTTAAGTTTCGCAAGACCCAGAAAGTGCGAATAAAGGGTAATAGCAAGCGTGGCACGACGCTGGCGTTTGGTGATTATGGTTTGATGGCAACGGAGATGGGGTATATCACTGCTCGTCAAATAGAGGCAGCAAGGATTGCGATGACCAGACATATCAAGCGTGGTGGTAGGGTTTGGATAAAAGTTTTCCCACACAAGCCAGTAACGAAAAAACCCGCTGAAGTGCGTATGGGTAAAGGCAAGGGTGCGGTTGACCACTATGTTGCGCCGATTGCACCTGGTCGTATTTTGTATGAGATGGGTGATGTTAACCCAGAGATCGCAGCGCAGGCATTACAGTTGGCAGCGTCCAAGTTGCCGTTTAAGACCAAATTGCTGATGTCTAATGATGATGAATGGGAAATGCGTAAGACAGGGGAATAGGCATCGTGGAGATTGGTGAGTTATTGAAATTGTCTGCGAGTGAGATTAGGAAGATGTCGGATGGTGATTTGCGTGATACTCGCATAAGGTTGCGTCGAGAGATAGCGACGACGAGGATGGACGTTGCTCTTAAGCGTGGCGGTGATGTCAGTGGGGGTAGGAAGCTTCGTCGTTTTTTAGCAAGGGTGTTGACGGTCGCTAGTGAGCGAGCATCTTGAGTTTGGAGCGAGAATGAGTGAAGCAGTAGCTGAAGCGACGGTTGGTGGGGATAATCGGTCGCGTAGGGTGATTAAGTCATTGCGTGGTGTGGTGGTTAGTGATGCGATGGACAAGTCGCGCACGTTGCGAATTGCGAGACGGGTGAAGCATCCGACTTATCGCAAGTATCTGCGGCGCACGAGCAAGATTATTTATCATGATGAGGGCAATGTTTCGCGGGTTGGTGATGAGGTGATGATTCAGCCTTGTCGACCGCGCAGCAAGCGCAAGAGTTTTGAGTTGATGCGAGTTTTACACAGTGCCAGTAGTGCGGCGACGGCTGTGCCAGCAGGAGATAAGCAGTGATTCAGATGGAGACTGTCCTTCAGAGCGGCGATAACTCTGGGGCGAAACGCTTGAAGTGTTTTAAGGTCTTGGGTGGATCAGGTAAGCGTTATGCTGGGGTTGGTGATGTGATAATCGTTTCGGTTAAAGAGGTTATTTCCAGCAGTAGTCTTAAGAAAGGCGGCGTGCATCGAGCGGTGGTTGTTCGCACCAAGAAGGGTATTAGTCGTAAAGATGGGTCAACGATTAGGTTTGATGAGAACGCTTGTGTCTTGATCAACAAGGAAAACGAGCCGTTGGGGACGCGTATTTTTGGGCCGGTGGCGAGGGAGATACGCAACAAGGGTTTCATCAAGATTGCGTCATTAGCGCCAGAGGTAGTGTAGGGTGGTAACGAAAGACAAGCAGACCAAGAAACCGACAGTGAAGGACAGCAAGAAGCCGAGTGCGAAGAAGTCGACGGCGAAGAGTGTGTCCAAGAAAACTGCGGTGAAGACGGGAGTTAAGCAACCTCAAGAAGCGACAGCACCACAGAAGGCAGGTGGATCAAGGCAGCCTGTGTTGAAGCAGAAGTATCTTGAGTTTCGTGAGGAGTTGCGCAAGGAGCTTGATTTAAAGAACGTTATGGAAGTGCCGAAATTGGAGAAGATAGTGGTCAATATCGGCAAGGGTGAAGCGGCACAGAACATCAAGTTGCTTGACACTTCGCGGCGGGAACTTGCTTGTATCACTGGTCAGAAGGCGGCGGTGCGGCGCGCCAAGAAGAGCATTGCTGGTTTTAAGATTCGTGAAAAGATGCCGATCGGTTGTGCGGTTACGTTGCGGCGTGCGCAGATGTATGAGTTTTTGTATCGGTTGATCAATATCGCGGTGCCTCGTATTAGGGATTTTCGGGGCTATTCAATTAAGTCCTTTGATGGTCGTGGTAACTATTCGCTTGGTATTACGGAGCAGATAATCTTCCCAGAGATAGATTACGATAAGGTGGATAAGATAAGTGGTTTGTCGGTAACAATTGTTACGACTGCAAAGGACGATGTAGCAGCGAGATCGTTGCTCAAGAGGTTTAACTTTCCTTTTAAGCGGACATCGGCATAGGTCTAATACGGGAGTTATGATTGGCAAAGAAATCGTTGATAGCAAAAGCAAAAAGAAAACCGAAATTTTCTACACGTGCGTATACGCGCTGTAATCGCTGTGGGCGACCGCATGCGGTGTATCGTAAATTTGGGATTTGTCGGATATGTTTTCGGGACATGGCTTTGAACGGTTTGTTGCCTGGGGTAACGAAAGCTTCGTGGTGAGCGATGATTTGTCAACGTAGTTACGTGCTAGCTGGAGATATGACTGTTCATGGCGGCATAACTGTTCAAAGGAGTCAAGCATGTGTTTAGCGAGCGGTTTAGGAGGGGGTGCAGGGGGATACTTCCCACTGCAACAAACAGTCCTTTTGTGTAGTTATGTCTATCAACGTAGTTATGTGCTGGCTGGTAGTATGACTGTTCAAAGGAGTCAAGCATGTGTTTAGCGAGCGGTTTAGGAGGGGGTGCAGGGGGATACTTCCCACTGCAACAAACAGTCCTTCTGTGTAGTTATGTCTATCAACGTAGTTATGTGTTGGCTGGTAGTTACGTTCTTACTGGCGGCATAACTGTTCAAACTATTTTTAAAACAGGAGTTGATGGTGCACACTGATCCGATTGCGGACATGTTAACTCGTATTAGGAATGGGCAGCATGCTGGTCATGAGATGGTTGCTGTGCCTGCGTCGAAGACCAAGATTGCGATCGCTCACATCTTGAAACAGGAAGGGTTTATCAGTAGCTACAAGTGTATTCGTGATAACAAGCAGGGTATTTTGCGGGTTGTGTTGAAGTATCGCAATGCTTTGCAGGGTGTGATTCGGGAGATTAAGCGGATTAGCAAGCCTGGTTGTCGTAGTTATGTGGCGTGTCGGGATATACCTTCATTCAAGAATGGTTTTGGGGTGGTGATATTATCTACTTCTATGGGGATTATGTCGGGCAATGCGTCGCGTGCCAAAGGTATTGGTGGTGAGCTGTTATGTTCGGTGTATTGACATGTTTGTGATGCTTGAGTTGAGTAAGGATAGAGGCGTTCGTGCCTACTGAATTGTTGAAAACAGGGTTTGCGTGCATTTAGCAAGTGGTCTAGGAGGGGGTGCAGGGGGATGCTTCCCACTGCAACAAACAGTCTTTCTGTGTGGTCATGTTTACACGCATAGTAGTGGTGAATAGAGGTGTTCGTGATTATCAATTTGTTTGAGAAGGATAAATAGAGGCGTTTATGATTATCAATTTGTTTGAGAAGGATAAATAGAGGCGTTTATGATTATCAAGTTGTGTGAGAAGGATAAATAGAGGCGTTCATGATTATCAAGTTGTGTGAGATATAACTAAATGTCTAGGGTTGGTGAGATGCCTGTGTCAGTGCCTGCGGGGGTGAAGGTAAGTATTGCTGCGGGGATGATTGAGGTTAGTGGCAAGAACGGCAAGTTGCAGCGGGAAGTGCACCCCGCGGTAGATGTTGAGCATAAGGGTGATGAGATAGTTGTGCAGTTGCGGGAGAAGCGTAAGGAGCATAAGCGTTATCATGGTTTGATGCGGACATTGATCAACAATATGGTTGTTGGTGTTACGGCTGGTTTTAGCAAAGAGCTGGTGATGGTTGGGGTTGGTTATGGTGGGACGATGAAGGGTATGGTGTTTCATTTGAATTTTGGTTTCAGCGACCCTGTGGAGTATACACCGATTGAGGGTGTTGGTATTCAGACGGGCAAGCAGAATAATATCATTGTGTCTGGTGCTAATAAGGAGCACGTTGGGCAGGTAGCGGCGATTATCCGTTCATTTCGTAAACCTGAACCTTATCATGGTAAGGGAGTGCGGTATAAGGACGAGGTTATTGCGACTAAAGTCGGTAAATCTAGTGGTAAGAAGTAGTTTAGTGCGGGCGGGTATGTAGATGAAAAAAATACCGTTAAAGATGCGGTTGCTTACGAGGCGTAGGAAGCGAATTCGCAAGAAGATAAATGGCACGACGGCGCGCCCACGTTTGTCGGTGTTTCGTTCAGCTCGGCATGTTTATGCGCAGGTGATTGACGATGTTCAGCAGCGGACATTGGTGTCTATTTCTTCGTTTGGCAAAGGGGAACGGACGAAAGCCGATGTTGCTGGTTGTAAGGAGCTTGGCAAGAAGCTTGCGAGCAAATGCTTACAGCAAAAGATTGCGACAATGGTTTTTGATCGCAATGGTTATGTGTATCACGGACGGGTTAAGGCGTTGGCTGATGGCGTGCGTGAAGGTGGTGTTAGTTTTTAGCGGGGGTGTGTTGGTGATGGTAAGTTGGGGCGCTGATGGGCGGTAATGTGGTCGTTGCTGATAGTGGCGAGGCGTTGCAGGATCGGGTTGTGCGGGTCTCGCGTGTTTCAAAGGTAGTGAAGGGCGGACGACGATTTAGTTTTAGTGCTTCGGTAATCGTCGGTGATGGCACTAAACGGGTTGGCTTTGGTCTTGGCAAGGCTTCGGAAGTTCCTGAAGCTATTCGTAAAGGGGCGGATCAAGCGCGCAAAAGCCTCCATACTGTTGCGATCATTGATGGCACGATACCGTTTCCTGTTATTGGTCAGCATGGGTCATCGCGAGTGTTGATGTATCCTGCTACCAAAGGTAAGGGGATTATTGCAGGTGGTGCAGTGCGGGTGATTGCGGAGCTTGCTGGTATTACGGATATTGTTTGTAAGGTGCATGGCACAAAAAATTTCCTCAACGTCATTCGGGCGACGATGGATGGTTTACAGCAGATGGTGTCGTTAGAGGAGTATGCTAGTTATCGCGGCAAGACGGTGGATGATTTTGTGTTGGGAGGTCAAGCGCATAATGCCTCAAGATAAGCAAAGCAATAAAGATACACATGACCAGATAGCGGTGATGCAAAGGCGGAGTTTGATCGGTCAACCGTTGCGTATGCGACGTTTGGTGCGATCATTGGGTTTACGGCGGATCAATCACCGTGTAATTAAGAAAGACAACAATTGCACGCGTGGCATGATCAATAAAGCGATTCATCTTTTGGCATACGAGCTGTTGCCTGCTGGCGCAGAGTCTAAAACAACGACAGGTAAGACACAATGATAGCACTTGACTGTTTACAGGCGGCATCTGGAGCACGCAAGGTTCGCAAACGTATCGGGCGTGGTATTGGATCTGGCACAGGCAAGACGGCGGGCAAAGGGCATAAGGGGCAGACAGCACGCAAAGGTGGTAAGATTGCCGTTGGTTTTGAGGGCGGTCAGACTCCGTTGTATCGGCGTTTACCGAAACGTGGGTTTAGCAATCGTTTTCGGGTTGAGTATGCGACCGTGCCTGTCAACAAACTGGCTTGTTTCCCTGAAGACAGTGAGGTGAATGTTGCGATGTTGGCTGCGAGGGGGCTAGTATCGTTGACAAAAGGTAGACGGGTTAAGATACTTGGCAGTGCGAGAGTTAGCGGCAATGATGGCAATAGTGAGGCGGTGAATAAGTCAACGTCAGGCACAGCTGTTAAGTTGGAAGCAAAACCACTGACTAAAAAGCTAACCGTATCGGCGCACAAGTTCAGCAAGTCGGCGCGCACTGCGATTACTGCCATTGGTGGTCAATGTATACAGCTGAAGTAGCTCTTCTGAACATGTTCTTGAGAACACTTAACACAAGGATAGCGATGTGAATGTAGCCGCTGGTTTGCCGACGCGTGGGGGGTTAAATCATCTGGAGCGTAAGATACTGTTTACGCTTGCCTTCCTTGCGATCTATCGCATCGGTGTTCATATTCCTATCCCAGGGGTTGATACGGTAGCGTTAGAGGAGTTCTTTCGTCAGCAGGGTGGCAACCTTCTCGGCATGTTCAACATGTTTTCGGGTGGGGCATTGGAGCGGTTCAGTGTTTTTGCGTTAGGGGTAATGCCTTACATCTCTGCGTCGATTATCTCGCAGCTGCTAACGGTGGTTGTCCCGCATCTGGAGGCGTTGTCGAAGGAAGGCGATGCTGGGCGCAAGAAAATCAGTCAGTATACTCGTTATGGCACGATTGTCTTGGCTTTAATTCAAGGTTATATGATCTCCAATACGCTTGAGGGGTCAAACTTTCTCGGCTCAAGCTTGGTATTAACGGGCGGTATGGGTTGGAAGTTAAGCACGACGATTTCTTTGACGGCGGGGACTGCTTTTGTAATGTGGCTTGGCGAACAGATTACCGCTAAAGGTGTAGGTAATGGTATTTCGCTGATAATTTTTGCGGGCATCGTTGCTGGTTTGCCAGGCTTGGTTGGTAGCACCTATGAGCAGTATACCAGCGAACAGATGGACTTGTTTCGCATCATCATCATTTTGTTTGTTGTTGTTGCGGTGGTATCTGGTGTTGTTTATGTTGAGCAGGCGGCGCGGCAGATACCAGTTCAGTATGCTAAACGTCAGGTTGGGCGACGGGTGTATGGTGGGCAAAACACGCATTTGCCAGTAAGAGTTAACCCTGCGGGTGTGATTCCACCTATTTTTGCGAGTTCAATGCTGCAGTTTCCAATCACGATGGGGGCATTGTATCCCAACTCGGTGATGGGTGATTTTTTGAACAGTGTCTTTAGTCCAGGCGGTTGGCTTTACAATTCAGTGTATGTGTCGTTGATCGTGTTTTTTACTTTTTTCTATACATCTATCACTTTCAAATCGGATGACATTGCGGAGAACCTGCGTAAGTTTGGCGGGTTTGTGCCAGGTATTCGCCCTGGCGGTCGCACTGCTGATTATATCAACAAGGTCGTTACTCGCTTGGTGTTATGGGGATCGGTGTATTTATCGGCGGTATGCGTGTTGCCAATTGTCTTGACTGGTCGTTTCAACATTCAGTTCTTCTTTGGTGGCACGAGTTTATTGATTGTGGTTGGTGTGGCGCTTGATACTTTTCGGCAGATTGAATCGCAGCGACAATCGCTACGCTATGATGCGTTTTTGAAGAAAAATCCGATCAGGACGCGTGGTGGCAGGCTTTGATCTATCTGTTGAGCGGCGCACCTGGTGCTGGTAAAGGCACGCAATCGGATATGCTTGTTGAGCATTTGGGGTTTCGGAAAATGTCAACGGGCGATGCTTTGCGAGATTGCGCAAAGGAAGCAACCGAGTTGGGTGCACGGGTGGCAGCGATAATGAATAAGGGGGAATTTGTTGCTGATGACCTGCTGTTTGACATCGTGGCGGCGGGGCTTGACAAGTTTGCTCGTGAGCATGGCAACGGAGGAAATAGCGGCGATGCGCCGCTGAAGGTGGTGTTAGATGGTTATCCTCGCAACATCAATCAGGCTGAAGCTTTGAGTTCGTTAAGTGATAAATATCCTGTAATGCGTTATGTGTTATTGCAAATAGACCATGAGCATAGTATCTCTCGTGCGGTAGGGAGGGTCATCTGTGGTGCTTGTCGAGCGATCTATCATCGGGATACGAATCCCCCACAGCAGGAGAACAGGTGTGATGGTTGCGGTGGGCAGCTTGTCCAAAGGGGTGATGATGTGCGAGCGAGCTTGGAGAAGCGATTGACTATCTACAAGCGTGAGACCGAGCCATTGATTGCCTACTACCGCGAGCGTGATAAACTTGCGGAGGTTAATGCTGACAGGAGTGTGGAACAGGTGTTCGCAGATATAAAGGAGCTTGTTTTACAAGATGCCTAAAGAAGGGGTGCTGGAAGTAGATGGAGTGGTGTGTGAACCATTGCCGAATGCGATGTTCAAGGTCAAGCTTGATAATGGGCATGAGATTCTTGCTCATATCAGTGGTAAGATGCGCATGCACTTTATCAAGATACTGCCAGGTGATCGGGTGAAGTTAGAGATGTCGCCTTATGATTTGACTCGTGGTCGTATCGTTTATCGGTCAAAGAAGTAGGTAAGTAGGTAAGTAGGTGCAATTATGAAGGTGCGTGCGAGTGTTAAACCGATTTGTGAGAAGTGTAAGTTAGTGAAGCGACATGGGGTCTTGCGGGTTATCTGTGCCGTTAAAAAGCACAAGCAACGCCAAGGTTAGTTATAGGGGGGTAGCGATGCGAATACAGGAAGGAGTGAGATGTGGCTAGGATTGCTGGTGTAGACCTACCTGCCAATAGCAAACTCACTATCGCGTTGACGAGTATCTATGGCATCGGTCGCAATACCGCGGCGAAGGTCGCAGAGCGGGCGAGTGTTTCTACTGATAAACGGGCGCGGGACTTGTCGGCGGAAGAAATCAATTCTTTGCGTAAGGTTATCGACCGCGACTGTGTGGTAGAAGGTGATTTACGGCGTGAGATAAGTGTCAATATCAAACGCTGGATGGATATGGGAAGCTACAGGGGTTTGATGCACCGCAAGCGTTTGCCTGTGCGAGGGCAACGCACCAAGACCAATGCTCGCACCCGCAAGGGGCCGCGCAAGACGGTAGCTGGCAAGAAGAAAGCACCTGGAGCTAAGTAATGCGACTGATGTATTGATGATGACGAAGATGATGATGGTAATGATGTAATGATAGAGTGGGATGACATTAGAGACAATAGGGGGGTAGGTGGCAACAGCTAAACCAGCTGGCACTCGAAGGCGTAGCAAACGCAATGTGCCTATCGGTGTTACGCATGTGAATGCAACGTTCAACAATACGATTATCACGATTACCGATGTCAATGGGGCGGTGGTGTGTTGGGAATCGGCAGGGACACGTGGGTTTAAAGGTTCACGCAAGAGCACACCCTTTGCGGCGCAGATGGCGGCAGAGGAGGCGGCTCGTAAGGCACTTGACTGTGGCATGAAGAGTGTGGCGGTGTTGATCAAGGGGCCTGGTGCAGGGCGAGAGAGTGCGGTGCGAGCGATTGCTGCTGCTGGCTTGAAGGTTAACCTCATCAAGGATGTTACCCCGATACCGCACAATGGTTGCCGACCACCGAAGCGTCGTCGTGTATAGCAAATACCAAGCGAGAGAGGAGTTAAAGTTTATGGGAGGCATTGCCAGTGGCTAGGTATCGCGGCCCTGTGTGTCGGATGTGTCGTCGTAGTGGTCAAAAGCTTTTTCTGAAGGGCAGCCGTTGTCAAACGGATCGCTGTTCTTTTGATCGACGGGAGTATCCGCCTGGACAGCATGGACGGATGCGCAGGCAGAAGGGTTCAGAATACTCGGTGCAACTGCGTGAAAAGCAAAAGGTTAGACAGATATATGGTTTGATGGAGCGTCAGTTCCGCACGATATTTGACAAGTCCGCACGTGAGCGCGGGGTGGTGTCGGATATTTTCTTCAAGAACCTTGAGTGTCGATTTGACAATGTTGTCTATCGGATGGGGTTTGCTCGTAGTCGCAACGAGGCACGGCAATTGGTGCGCAATAAGCATGTTGAATTGAACGGTAGAATTGTCAATATCCCCAGTGTTAAGGTTAAGGTTGGTGATCAAGTTGCAATCAAAGAGAAGAGTAGGAAGTTATCCTTGTTTGCATTGGCCGAGGAACTTTTTAGCAGGCGAGCGCCGTTGAGTTGGTGCGAATCTAATTTTGATAAGATGACTGGCAAAGTGCTATCATTACCAGTGCGTGATGAATTGGGCATTAATGTCAAGGAGCGCTTTGTCGTGGAATTGTATAGCAAATAGCACTTCTTGGCTGGAAGGTGGCTGGAGGACAATAGAGGGCATGTATGCAACGTAATTGGCAGGACTTAATCAGACCAAAGACGGTTGAGATCGAGAAGCTAGACGATACTTACGGTAAGTTTATCGCCAAGCCTCTGGAGCGTGGTTATGGCACGACTATCGGCAACTCATTGCGCCGTATTCTTGTGTCCAGCATCACAGGTGCTGCGATTACCGCAGTGCGTATCCCAGGTGTTGAACATGAGTTTTCTGCTTTGCAGGGGGTTGAAGAAGATGTAACCGACATTATCTTGAACCTTAAGCAGGTGAGCTTACGTTATCTGGGTGATGGCGAGGCATCCGTTAGCTTGAAGGGTGAGGCGAACACGGTGTTGACTGCTGGTGATATAGAAACTAGCGGTGATGTTGAGATTCTGAATCCTGACCAGCATATCGCAACGATTGGTGAGGGTGGTAGCCTGAACATGGAGATGATCGTGCGTGTGGGGCGGGGTTACTTTTCATCTGATCAGAACCGCACGCAAGAGATGCCACTCGGTATGATTGCGATTGACTCGATGTTTGCACCTGTGCGGCGGGTGGCGGTAAGTGTCTCTAACACTCGTGTTGGACAGATGACGGATTATGACCGTTTGACGTTGGAGATTTGGACGAATGGTGCGGTGCGTCCTGATGATGCGTTGGCGTATGCGGCAAAGATTCTCAAGGATCAGTTGACTTGTTTCATCAATTTTGACGAAGCTGACGTTGATTTGACTGCGGTTGAGGAAGAGGAGGAGCAGAAGCCTACCCATAGTTTGAATGAAAATCTCTTCAAGGCGGTTGATTCGCTTGAGTTGAGTGTGCGGGCAGCTAATTGTCTTGAGAATGCGGACATCAAGTATATCGGTGAGTTGGTAACTCGTTCTGAATCGGAGATGTTGAAGACCAAGAACTTTGGGCGCAAATCCTTGAATGAGATCAAGGATATATTGAACGAGATGGGCTTGTCATTGGGAATGCGGATTGAAGGTTTTGATGCGGAGAAGTTCCGTGCCGAGATGGATAGTCAACAAAGGCAACTGTTATGAAGCATGCACATGGGTATCGGAAACTAGGTCGTGAGGCATCACATCGGCGGGCGATGTTGCGAGGTCTGTGCACGGATTTAGTTATGCATGGGAGGCTACGCACTACTTTACCGAAAGCAAAGGAACTGCGGTCGGTGGTTGAAAAATGTGTAACGCGTGGCAAGGTTGATACGGTTGCGGCGCGCCGCCAAGTGCGCAAGGTGTTGGTTGGGGCTGCTGCGATCAAGAAACTCTTCACTGATGTTTCGCCACGTTTCGAGGATCGCAAGGGTGGTTATACGCGCATATATCGTATTGGCCCAAGATTGGGCGACAAGGCGAAGATGGCTTTGATTGAGTTCATCGATTATGATGTAGGTAGCCGCCGCCGTGATCGCGACGACGATAGCGATAACAAGACTGCTGCAAAGGACACACAAGGATAATGAAGCACCGCTCAATGACAATTATGGCAACTACGGCATTATGGTTGGCAGTAAGCGGTTGTCTGTCTGCTCCTGAAATGACAGTGTCTTCGGTATCGGAGAAGATGTCCCGTGCATTAGTTGATGTGCTGGATAGTATCGATCGACGCTTGTTTGCTTATGCTGGCAAAACAATTTCATCGGCTGCCAGTTATGTCAAAATCAGCGATGCGCATCTCGACAATGGTGTCTTACTTGGCAAGACGGTCATCGTGCAGGGGATGGTTCACAGCCGTGGTGAGCAGGATACTTTCCTTGTCCTTCAAGGTGATGGTGTGCGGATGGTGGTTGACATGACCGCACTGCCTTTACAGTTGCTCAAAGAGAGTCAGCATAAGCATTTGAAAATTCTTGGCAAGCTTGCGATCACAGGTCTTGGTTTTCCCTATATCGCTGCGAGATCAATAACAGCAGTCGCATCAACTCCTGCCTAGGTGTGTCTTTATAAGCAACTGTCTTTGTTTGCGGAGAGCGTTAGTCGCTCTACGAGCGACAGACTCTGCGCTCATTCGGAAAGACCAAGCAA